>CAMCYE010000048.1 GCA_945883805.1 Victivallis vadensis
TGCATACTGCTGGTCGGTATCTTGAACGGCTGTGCGTACAGGGCGCGCGCGCCGAAGGCGACAGTGAACGCAACTGCCAGTATATCTGCGTATTCCCTGAGCGTCGGAAAGGTCTTCCGCGGAAGAATCTTGATTACCCGGAGAGGCGCCCTTTCAAGGAATTTTTCGGATTCCTCCATATTCCCGGGATTCACAGCCTCGGCTTCCGTAATAATTTCCCTGACCTTGTCCTTGGCTGATGCAACCAGGATATCGTCATTGAGATGCAGGATGTGTTTCAGCTGATTGCGGAACTGTCTGAGTGCGTCCGCGTGTTTCCTGCGCTTCCATTTTCCGACAAGTGATTTAAACATCTTAACCTTTGTTTAGTATATTTTTTTCAGTCCTGAAAAAAATATGTCAGGACGAGCCGGCCTTGAGAATCTCCACAAACGCCTCCTGCGGAATATTGACTCTGCCGATCTGTTTCATGCGCTTTTTGCCCTCTTTCTGTTTTTCGAGGAGCTTACGTTTTCGCGTTATGTCGCCGCCGTAACATTTTGCAATGACGTTTTTGCGGAGCTGTCTGACAGTTTCCCGTGCGACAATCTTGCCTCCGACAGCGGCCTGTATCGCAATCTGGAACATCTGCTGCGGAATTACTTCCGCAAGCTTTTCGGCAAGCTGTTTTCCGCGGGTGTGCGCAAAGTCCATATGGACGATTGTCGAGAATGCGTCAACGATATCGCTGTTGACGAGCATGTCCAGCTTCACAAGTTTGTCGGGACGGTATCCTGCAGGCTCGTAATCCATGCTTCCATAACCGCGGGTTATGGACTTGAGCTTGTCATGGAAATCAACGAGTATTTCGTTCATCGGCAACTCTGCGGTTATGATAACATGTTTGGAATCTACGGAATCTGTTCTCGTGCAGAGTCCGCGTTTTCCCATGATGAGTGCCATAATGTCGCCGATGTAGCCGTTCGGCGCCATGATTTTCGCGGTGATGATCGGTTCTTCTATCCTCTCGACGGTTGACGGATCGGGCATGTGTACCGGATTGTCGATCTCGAGCATGTCCCCCTTGTTCAGGTATACTCGGTAAATGACGCTGGGATATGTGGCGATGATGTCCATGTCATATTCCCTGCGCAGGCGTTCCTGTATGATTTCCATGTGGAGAAGTCCGAGGAACCCGCATCTGAATCCGAACCCAAGTGCGGCCGATGTTTCCGCCTGGTATGTGAATGCGGAATCGTTAAGCTGGAGCTTCGCGACGCTAGCCTTCAGCTGTTCGTAGTCGGCCGTGTCAATCGGGTAGATTCCGCTGAACACCAGTGGCTTTATTTCCTTGAAGCCCGGAAGCGCCTTCTGGCACGGTTTCCTGACTTCAGTTATCGTGTCGCCTATTTTCGTGTCGGCGGGACTTTTCAGATTGGGGATTATGTAGCCGACGGAACCGGCGCAGAGCCTTTCAAAAGGTTTCATCTCAGGGGTGAAGAACCCGACTTCCTTCACTTCGCTTTCAAGCCCGGTGCTGAAGAGGCGGATTTTCTGTCCGCGTTGCAGGAAGCCGCTCACTACTCTCACATAATTCACAACTCCGCGGTATGCGTCGTACGTCGAATCGAAAATAAGCGCCCTTATGTTGTCCTCGTCCGGAATTTTAGGATGTGGCACAGTCTTGACAACCGCTTCGAGGAGCTCCTTGATGCCGATTCCCTCCTTTGCACTCACCAGGATGACTTCATCCCTGGGGATGGCGAGGATTTCCTCCATCTGCTCCATGCACATTTCGGGATCGGACGCGGGAAGATCTATCTTGTTTATCACGGGGATGATTGCAAGCTTCTGCCGGTGTGCCAGATTCACATTCGCGACAGTCTGCGCCTGCACCCCCTGCGTTGCATCTATCACGAGCACCGCGCCTTCGCATGCGGAAAGCGCACGGCTGACCTCGTATGTGAAATCGACGTGTCCGGGGGTGTCAATCAGATTGAGTTCGTATGTCTTGCCGTCATCGGCCTTGTATTCCATCCTGACAGGGTGGGATTTGATTGTGATTCCGCGCTCCCGTTCAAGATCCATCCCGTCGAGAACCTGTGCCTGGAGGTCGCGTTTTGAAATTGTACCGGTAAGCTCGAGAAGCCTGTCGGCAAGCGTGGACTTCCCATGATCGATATGGGCTATGATGGAAAAATTGCGTATTAACTTAATGTCTGACATCTTATGGTTTATCCTGTTTTTTGGGTATTTCGCTGAATCCTAACTTGAGGTGCCAATTTGGCACCTTAAGATTATAAGTCCTTACTATTCAAGTTTCTTCATGCTTCCATCCTAGAATCTTAAACCTGATATTCCAATTTGGAATATCAAGTTTAGGTAATGGCTCATTTTTGTCGATGTTTTCAGTATGTCAGTTTCGATGAAACTGGCTCCCGAGGCGTTTTCATCGAAAACGCCATACTTTATTTGCACCACATTGCTAACGCTCAATCTTGAATTTTCAAATGAAGAAAATAATCTAAGAACATGCCTTACGGCATTGACTACGAACAAATTAAAATTCGGTTTTGTTGGTAGTTAAGCCCGTAAGGGCTGTTCTTTTGATTTTCTGTTCAATTTTCCGTGAAATAATCAGGTCAGCGCAGTTCGGCCTGAAGTTCGTTTTTAAGTTTTTCGCGGACTTTCTCATGCGAGGCGTTTACCTCGGAATCCGTAAGCGTCCTGTCGGGGCTTCTGAACGTGAGGGAGTACGCCAGGCTTTTCTTTCCCGCCCCCATCTGCTCGTCGCGGAACTCGTCGAAAAGTTCAATTTTTTCGAGATTCGGTATTTTTAGGTCCGCCATGAATTCCATTATGCGGGAATGTGCAATCTCTTCCGGAACAACGATTGCGACGTCGCGTGAGGTCGGCGGGAACTGGGAGATATGCGAATACTGTATTTTCGGAGACTGGAGCGCAATAAGCTTTTCAATCTGCACAGTCGCGATATAGAGAGGATATTGGATGCGCATCCCCTTTGTCAGACGGTCGGAAACTTCGCCGAACACGGCGATTTTCTCTCCGCCTACGACAAGCTCCGTACATGTGCCTGCAGTGAAGTTTCCCGGCGCATTCTCCTCGGACTTGCGAAATTCGCAACCTGAAACCTTCCTGTATTCCAGCCATGTCTCAAGCAGGCCTTTCAGGTCATAGAAATCATAAAGTTCTTTCTTTTCCGAGGAAAATCTTTCAGGATGTTTTCTGCCGGAGACGGCGATACAGCATTCGAGTTTTTCCTCGACGCCGAGCTTCGTGTTTCCGCAGAAGACTTTTCCGATTTCAAAGAGTGCCAGATCCGTGTTCTTCCTTGAGATGTTGTGTTCGACCGTGCGGAGCATTCCGGAAAGGAGAGAAGGTCGCATATAGGCGGATTCATGGCTTATCGGATTGCTCATGGCGAGCAGGTGATCTTTGGAATATGTGGAATCGGATAGGGCGGCCTTTTCGTCCGCATAGCTGTAATTCATCGCCTCGAAAAGACCGAGGGACAGAAGCTGGTTGCGTGCGTCTTCGACAGGTGAATATTCGTCCTGCTTGAATGAACCGCCGGGTATTGCCGATACTGTGAGGAGCGGAATCTTTCCGATCCCGTAAATCCTGCCGACCTCCTCCGCGAGATCCGCTTCCACTTTCAAGTCGCCCCTGAACGAGGTCGGAATGACCTTGCATGATTCAGCGGTGACATCGGCGACTCCAAGCTCGAGTTTCCGGAAAATGCAGGCAATCTCATCGTTTGAAATATCTATGCCGAGAGTCTTCCTTATCTTGTCAAACCTGCAGTGGACAGGCTTTATTTCCGGACGTGAAACGCAGACATCCAGCATTTCCGTCGCTTCGCCTCCGGCAAGCTCGAGAATAAGCTCGGACGCCCTGTCGCTCGCCTTCAGCACCATGTCGAAATCGACGCCGCGTTCGAACCTGTATGATGAATCGGAAGATATTCCCAGCTCCCGGGATGACGAGCGGATGTTTGAAGGATTGAAATAGGCGCTTTCAAGAAGCACGTCGGTTGTTTTTTCCGTAACGCCGCTGTGTTCGCCGCCCATTATGCCGGCGAGTGCCACCGGTTTGCGGACATCGCAGATCACCAGGTGCGAATTCCTGAGTTTGTATTCCCTGCCGTCAAGGGCGGTTATCTTTTCGCCTTCTGCGGCGCGTCTGACAATTATTTTGCCGCCTTCAAGCAACGCGATGTCGAATGCATGAAGAGGCTGTCCAAGTTCAAGGAGGACGAAATTAGTGATGTCGACAATATTGTTTATCGGGCGGAGTCCCACGCTCTTCAACCGTTCCTGAAGCCATGCCGGACTTTCGGCAATCTTGACGTTTCGGATGATGCGCGCAGTATATCTCGGACAGAGCGCGCCGTCCCTGATTTCAACCGTGTCGGCTGGGATTTTTCCGCATGATTTGATTTTGGAAACCGGATATTTTATCTTCCCGCCGCACAGTGCGGAAATCTCCCTTGCTATTCCGATATGGGAAAGCAGGTCGGGCCTGTTGGGAGTTATTTCAAGGTCGAAGACAGTGTCGCATTTCATGTATTCCGCGAATGCCGTTCCAATCGGCGCACCGGGCGGAAGTATCATGATTCCACTGCTTTCCCCGCTGAGGCCTAGTTCTTTTTCACTGCAGAGCATTCCGGAGGACTCGACTCCGCGGAGCTTCGCCTTCTTTATCTGGAAATCCTTGCCGGAGTTGTCCATGAAGACGGTGCCGATGGTTGCGAGGGCGACTTTCTGTCCGGGATCGCAATTCGGGGCGCCACAGACAACCTGCAGTTCCTCTTTTCCGGTTGAAACGCGGCATACGGAAAGCTTGTCGGCGTTGGGATGGGGTTTGCGCTCAATAATTTCGGCGACAACGACGCCGGCGGGGATGGACGTCTTGATCACATCCTCCACTTCAATGCCGGACATGGTGAGTTTTTCCACCAGTTCAGCGTCGCTGAACGAAATATCTATGTATTTGGAAAGCCAGTTGTGTGAAACTTTCATTGTTCTCATCATTTCGGGTTAATCGTTATTCAAAAACGCAACTTGGAAGATACTCGGAAAAGATGGATTTTCCAGTTGAAAATGAATATATCAGTGATAAAGAAGGTGGAAAACAGGGGAAGTGCGGAAAGGGAAAAGTGGAAATTACGAATTACGAATTAGGGGAGCAAAAATTTAAAAGGGAGAAAATTAAGGGGTGCGGCCGCCCCTGGTCGCCGTAGGCGCTGCCATAGGTTTACACGACGTGGCGTGCGACTAGGGCTTGACTGTGTTTTTCCTTATACCAAGTTGCATTCAAAGAGTAGGGCGGTTTTCCCTGCCCCGTCGAATGACTGGGTAAACCGCCAATTAATCGTCGGGTTAAAACCCGACATACTTTTAATGAAGTTGCTATCCCTATAAAAGCGAAACAGTATTAAAGGGAACGCCATGGAACGCCAACTTTGTAGTTGACGTTAAGGAATTTCAAAGTTGAATTATAGTAATGCGGGCTTTAGCCTGCAATTTTTCTTGTGTTTCCAGATTAATTTAACTACAGGCTGAAGCCTGTGTTACTTAAAGTTGTGGCCGTTGAGTGCCTGATTTAATAGTTTGTCTTATTAAGGAGGAGGGGTATGAAAGAGATAAAAATGTCTGAAAAAATGAGGCAAGTCGCTTTTTCAACGGCAAGCCTGATTCCGAAAAGGCCTTCGAAGGCTGATATGAAATCTGCGAATCTCGCAAGACTGGTGGATTCCAAACTCCTGGACACCTTTGTCACAGTCAACAAGGGCGTATGGGACAATGGCAAATGGCTTGACCTCTGCGATGAAATCTCAAGCCGGGATTTTACTCCGGTGGATTATGACCAGGTCGGCCTCATCCTCGAGAGGAAGAAGGCTGAATATTTCGATAGGCGGGAATCCTGAGATATGGCCTTTTCTCAGATCGGGCGGATAACTCGATTAGAAAGTGTTAAGATTACGGCGGAAGCATGGAACAACAGCTTCGCTGTAAAGCAAAGCGGCGCAGGGGCACCACCCCCCCGATAAACTCGGGGCAGGCAGTCCAAAGTCAGTCCAAAGCGCCTGACAGAATTCAAATCCCGGCGGTAGCCGGTTAAGTCCAGGTATAGGAATTTCAAAGTTTGTGAATAGATTCCAAGTGTCCGAGTGGCCAAGTGCCCGAGCTTTAAAGAAAAAGACACGCTAAAGCCGTGAACTCCAACCAAATTATCTCAGTCTTCAGTCTTAAGTCGCTAGTCGTCAGTCGTTGTTTGTTGGTCGTTGGTCTTCTGTTGTCAGAATCTTTTCAAACACTCCGACTGTGTCCGCCATAGCTTCTTAGCGACGGCGGATTCACCGTTTCGCCGATTCTCCGATTCATTCCTCCCAACACTTCGACATTCGATATTCGAATGTTCGCCTGTTCGATATTCGATTGTTCAAAAGTTGTGGCCCTCTTGCCCCGTCGAATGACTGGGGTGGCCGTCTAATTCAAATATTCCATCTTATCATGTGTCTTCAGAGACAATCTTGTATTTTTTCTCCTGTCCGGCTTGTTGCAGGAGATCATTTATTTCCTTCTTCAATTCTATCATTCTGAGTTCACGTCCGACAACCAGGTTGTGGAACCTTTCCATGTCATTCATCTTCTGTTTTAATTCCGCCTCCATCTTTTTGCGCTTGGTGATGTCGCTCATCACTATGCGGCAGGTCTTTGTGCAGTCAGGAGCCTGTCCTGAGCTAGCCGAAGTGGCTTGTCCTGAGCCAGTCGAAGTGGCCTGTCCTGAGCTAGTCGAAGGGGCTTGTGCGGCGACGGCAGTCAGGTGCGCCCAAAATATTGTGCCGTCTTTTTTGAGCATGCGCATTTCGCAAGTCTGCGGCTCACCCGTTTCGAAGAGTTTTTTGCGGTGCAGGTAGTAGATGTCCTGGTCTTCCTTCAGGATGAACGAGGAGATTGGCTGTTTGATCAATTCGGCGCGTGTCACGTCAAAAAGTGTGGCGGCGGTGAGGTTGGTCTCCATGATCAGCCCGGTTTGGCTGACGGTGCAATATCCGACAGGCGCAAGATCGTAGAGGTCGAAATAGCGTGCCCGGGCGGCATCGAGTTCCGATTGCGTAGTTCGCAGCTCATCGTTCTGCATTTCGAGTTCAATCTGATGTACTCGGAGTTCGTGGAGCAGGCGTTGCGTTTCTTCGGGTGACATCGTTTTGCGGTCAGCCGGCGATTGAGCCGCCTTCTCCTCCGCAAGCTTGCGCAGGGAAGAGACTCTGTAAATGTTCTTTTTCTCGGCCATGACTGCTCCTTTAGGTTAGAATATGCGAATTCCGCATTGAGTTGCACCCCTACAGGGTGCGAAATTATATTTTTATTTTCTCTTTATCCTAGGGCGTTGCCCTAGGCTATGGAATGGCAGGCCTTCAGCCTGCGGGAAAAACATCCCAAATTTCATTATTCCCAATCTTCACCCTGAAGGGGTGTCATTCCTAATCCAATCTTCACCCTGAAGGGGTGATATTCCTAAGCCCGGCCCAGCGGGCCGGGATAACGATCCTCCAAAAAATTCCTGCACCCTGAAGGGGTGCAACAATCTAATCCATCGGCGTTCCATGCGCGTCTCATCTTCTGCGAATTGCGAAATTCGCATAAGAACATGCCTTACTTCCCAAGTATTCGTTTTCTACTTTCTACTTTCTACTTTCCAATTTCTAATTCGTAATTCGTAATTCCTAATTCCCCCCCTCCAGTATTTCACGGAGCTTGTTGGCGATGGTGTATATGCAAATCGGCTTGTTTATGAAATTCTTATTTGTCCCTGTCATTTGATTTGTGTCGGTAGGTTTGTTATATCCCGACATGTAAAGCAGTTTTATTTCGGGCAATGAAGCCTTTATTTTTTTCGCCAGTTCAAATCCGTTCATTCCGGGCATTACGATATCAGTAAGAAGGACATGTATGGGTTTCTTGTGATTTTCAGCAATTTTCAACGCCTCCTCCCCATTGCAGACGGAAATGACGGTGTAACCGATTGATCCGAGGAAATTCTCCAGCATGTTGCGGACAATATCCTCGTCGTCCACGAGCAGGATAGTCTCAGCGCCTCGGGGTATGCCTGCCTTGGCCTGTTGCATTTCATCCGCGGGGCCCTCATTCCCGGACTGCGGGAAATAAATCCAGAATTTTGTGCCTTTGCCAAGTTCGCTTTGAACATTAATATGTGCATTGCTTTGTTTTATGATACCGTATACTGTCGCCAACCCCAATCCCGTGCCTTTGCCTATTTCCTTGGTTGTGAAGAAAGGTTCAAATATATGTTCCATGACTTTGGCGTCCATCCCACAGCCGGTATCGGTCACTGACAGCATGACATAATGGCCCAGCTTGATCTCTGGGTGATGGGAGACTCGGTTGGTCTCGTCAATATCGATATTTCCGGTTTCAATAGTTAATGTTCCGCCATCCGGCATTGCATCACTGGCGTTGATGACCAGGTTCATTATCACCTGTTCGATATTGCCGGGATCCGCTTTGATATTCCACAGGGCCGGACCGATGTTCCTTCTCACAATGATATTTTCCCTGATAATCCTGCGCAACATTTTCTCCATTTCCGAAATAATCGAATCAAGGTCGATGATCTTGGGTTCTTCAATCTGGCGTCTGCTGAACAGAAGGAGCTGGCGGGTCAGTGAGGCTGCACGTTCGCCGGATCGAAGCATCTCTTTAAGGTTCATCCGTGTTTCGGCCTTCAAATCAGGATCAATCAGAAGTATTTGCGCATATCCGTTGATGATCGAGAGCAGATTGTTGAAATCGTGTGATATCCCTCCTGCCAACTGTCCCACAGCATCCATTTTATGGGATTCCCTCAGTTGCAGTTCCAGATTGGCCTTCTCCTCCTGTGCCAGCCTCTGCCCGGTGATGTCGCGGATAATGCCGACGGCATGCCATTCGCCGTTAAGCAGGACCGACGAAAGCGACAATGCTACCGCAATCTCTCTGCCGTCTTTTCGCCTTGCCTCCAGCTCGACCGTCTTGCCGATGGCGTTGCCGCGGCCCGTGCGAACGAACTCGGGCAATGCCGCATGATGTGCTTTCAGGTAGCGCTCGGGAACCAGCAGATTGTGGAGGTTTTTCCCGATGGCTTCTTCTTTTGGGTATCCAAGGATTGTCTCCGATGCGGGATTCCAATAGGAGATTAGCCCTTTGGGATCCATCATGATGACGGCGTCCTGCGCGGAGTCAGTGATGGCGCGCATGCGGATTTCGCTGTTGCGCAACTCCGTCTCAGCCTGTTTCTGCATCAGCGCAATGCCAATACTCGAGCAGATCCTCTCGAAAGAGCGGACCATGTTGAGAGACAGGGAGTTTTTTTTCCGGTTGTTGAGTTGCAGCAATCCGACTATTTCCTTGTTGGCACGGATTGGAATCAGTGCCACGGAAGCGTAGCCGTCGCGGAAACAGCGGTTTCGCGGATGCAGTCTCGGATCCTGGTCGACCGGGAGATCCAATAATGGGAGGGAATTATTTGTCCAGAAACTTCCGTTCGGCGTAAAAAGTGGGTTTGCAGGATCGGTCTTCCCGGAAATCACGAGTCCGCAGGTGCCTTGCAGGCACGGCTTACCGTCCTTGTCCATGCAAATGCCGCCAGACTTGTCGCGTTCGGCCAGCGTATTTTCAGTCAGAAGGAAATCATCGGAAAAACCGGCATGGACATAATACGAGAAATCATCGCCGTTTTTCAGGCGGATGCCGACCGCTTCAAACCCGGTATTTTTCCTGATTGCGGAGAGAATGGAGTTGAACATATCCGGCAGTGCAGGGGATTTGTTAATGGTTTCCAGTATTTCGGTTGTAAGGGTTCGGCGGCGCTCATCCAGTTTGCGCTCGGTGATGTCAGTTGCCGCGGAAATTGTGCCGGTCACTTTTCCTTTCTCATCTTTTAAAACCCTGCACCGCCAGTCAAGCAGCCGCTTTTCCCCGTCCTTCCTCCACTGCCAGCTTTCCACGGAGATCACTTCCGCAGCGCCATCGAACAGCGGTTGGACATTGCAGTAGGTATTCTGCTCGCCTTCGAAGTAAAATCTGGCTTCCTTGCCAATCACATCATCCCCGAAAAACTCGATGCCCATACGGTTGGCCCAGGTATAAATCTTATGGCAGTTCACTTCCATGATGATTTCGGGAACGGCCGATAAGATTGCCTCTTGACGGGAGGACAAAATCTGGAGCATCTCCTCGCTTTTCCTTCTGGTCTCATTCTCTTTTCTTAAATCTTCCATCAGGTTTAGATTGGCATCGTGGTTTTCCTGCAGTTCACGGATCTTTTCTTCAACCAATGCGGCGAGATGTTCTTTTTCGTTACGTTTCCTGAGGTTGTCTGTTTTTATTTTCGCCATTGCACGGACCTGCGCGATAAGCTCGACTTCATCTACAGGTTTGGAAAGGAATGCGTCAGCTCCGCATTCCAGGGCACTGACACGGCTCTCCTTGTCGCCTTTGAGCGCGGTGATGAAAATCACTGGGATATCGCCGAGAATCTTATCGGATTTCAGTTTTTTGCAGACCTCAAACCCGTCCATTCCGGGCATGACAATGTCGAGCAGGATTACATCAGGATCTTCGGAGGCGGCAAGCTCAAGTCCTTTTTTGCCGTTTGACGCGGTAAAAGTCAAGACGTCGGGAAATGCGTCTTTTATCAGCGCTTTCAGACTGATCAGATTATCCTGATCGTTGTCAATGATAAGAATTTTCATAGGACCTCTCTTTTCTCAGGGCGTTGCCCTAGGCTATGGAATGGCACCCCTACAGGGTGCGAAATTTTATTTCTATCTTCTTTTTATCCTAGGGCGTTGCCCTAGGCTATGGAATGGCAGGCCTTCAGCCTGCGGGAAAAACATCCCAAATTTCATTATCCTCAACCTTCACCCTGAAGGGGTGATATTCCTAATCCAATCTTCACCCTGAAGGGGTGATATTCCTAATCCAATCTTCACCCTGAAGGGGTGATATTCCTAAGCCCGGCCCAACGGGCCGGGATAACGATCATCAAAAAATCCCCGCACCCTGAAGGGGTGCAACAATATTAATCCCACACATATTTTTCATCAAACACCACCTCATGTTTTTTGAGAAACTGCCGATACTCATCCTGAAACGTTATTCGACGATGATGTTCCTCCTGATTCCTGATGTAATTAACCACAGCCTCCGCACCAGACGCACTCACCGAAAATGCAGCATATCCGCTCTGCCACGTAAATTTTGTAAGATATGGATCGTTGGCCTCTAGCTTCTGCATTTTAATCCATGCTGACGTTTCCTTTTTTACCGTGCCCACCACATCGGCAACCGTTGCAGTTCGGGCATGCATATAAAAAATATGCATGTGATCAATGACCGATCCGACCTGTAGCGCAGGACATTCTAAGTTCCGTAGGATTCCAACGGTATAGGCGTTTAATTGTTCGCATAGTTCAGGGTAGGCCAGAGAACGGATGCGGTTCTTGGTGCTGAACGTCGAATGAATCATAATGCGTGATAACGATTGCGGCATTTTATGTCTATTCTCTTTTTTGTTATGGCACCCCTACAGGGTGCGAAATTTTATTTCTATCTTCTTTTTATCCTAGGGCGTTGCCCTAGGCTATGGAATGGCAGGCCTTCAGCCTGCGGGAAAAACATCCCAAATTTCATTATCCCCAACCTTCACCCTGAAGGGGTGATATTCCTAATCCAATCTTCACCCTGAAGGGGTGATATTCCTAATCCAATCTTCACCCTGAAGGGGTGATATTCCTAATCCAATCTTCACCCTGAAGGGGTGATATTCCTAAGCCCGGCCCAACGGGCCGGGATAACGATCCTCAAAAAATCCCCGCACCCTGAAGGGGTGCAACAATCTAATCCGTCGGCGTTCCATGCGCACTCCATATAAGAACATGCCTTACGGCATTAACTACAAACAATAAAATAAACTTCTAAAGTTTTCATTTTCTAATTTCTAATTTTCTCACTCCCGCACTCTCGAACTTTAGCACTCTCGCAATTCTACCTCAATTCCCTTTCCGTTGTGGCGATTGCGTATATTTTTCCGGCATTGTCAACAAGGGCGGTGGCTGTCAGCATGATATCTATGGTTTTGCCGTCCTTGGTGATGCGCTTCACCTGATACGGTTTCAGGACATTGGAGTTGACGAGCTGTTTTATTTTTTTCAGCGCAGCCTCGCGCAAGTTTTCCGCGATGGTTTCGCGGATGTTTCTCTTAAGTGCTTCGGTCTCGCTCCAGCCGTATATCCGTTCCGCCGACGGGTTCCATGCCAGGACGTTGCCATTCAGATCCTGGACAATGACGGCGTCGTGCGAATCTCGCACGACTACGGCAAGTCGGCACAGGTCATTGGCTTTCCGCAACGCTTCCCGCGTTTTCTGTATCTCGGTGATGTCAAGAAAAGAGATTACCGCTCCTTCAATCACATTTTCTATTGTGCGGTAAGGCTGGATGCGCATGGAGTACCATTTGTCATCCGTTGCCTGGATTTCCATTTCTTTGGGAAGAAGTGTCTCAAGCACCGACTTTACGTCTGCCGTCAACTGGTTGTATCCTACAAGATTGGAAAGGATATGGCCTATAGGGCGCCCCGCATCGCCAGGGATGAGATTGATGATTTTGGTGGAGGCGGGGGTGAAGCGCATGATACGCATTTTATAATCCACAAAAACTGTGGCGATGCCGGTACCGGCAAGAAGGTTGTTCATGTCGTTGTTTGTCTGTGACAGATCCGTCACCTTGGTCTGAAGTTCGCTGTTGACCGTTGAGAGTTCCTCATTGACGGACTGCAGTTCCTCCTTGGATGTTTCCAACTCCTCGTTGGTGGACTGCAATTCCTCGTTCACCGACTGCATCTCCTCGTTCGAGGACTTGAGTTCTTCGTTGGAGGTCTCCAGTTCTTCATTGGCGGACTGGAGGTATTCATCTTTTTCCCTGAGCTCTTTTTCGAGCGCCGCAATGGTCGAGTGGTCTGTCAGTCGTTGGTCGTTAGTCGCTAGTCGTCGGTCGTCGGTCGTTAGCCGTGGGCTTATTTTCCTTCGGATTGCTGGCGACTGACGACTGGCTGCTGGCGACTGGTTGCTGACGACTGCCTCCAAAGCTTCTTCCAATACGACCAGGTACAGCGGCGCATCGGTCCCATCATTGCCTTTCGCCATCACTGGGCGGACGGTCAGGTTTACGGCGGTGAAATCTCCGTTGGTTTTGACTTTCAGGCTGGGAATCCTCACGGTCTCTTTTGTCGACACAGCTTTGTGCAGGGCGGTTGCGAGTTCGCGTCGGAGTCCTTCGCGCGCCATCTTCAGTATGTTGTTAATTCCGGCTTCGCCTGGAGTCGGTTCCAGGTACATTCCCGTATGTCCATGGAGATAGAGGATGTCGCCGTTGGAGTTGACGAGTGCGGCGGATGGGGCGACCTGATTCAGGAGTGACTGTTCGGTCAGCTCGCGCATCGGCGGTTTTTTCTGGACAGCCGTCCTGGCGATGATCCGCGGGAAAGACAAGTCTATTTCCGTTACCGGCGGGAGGAATCGGCTAGTCATGGTGCGAGCGCTATGAATATCATCTTTGCGCCGGTACAATTTCAATTTGC
Source organism: Victivallis vadensis (assembly GCA_945883805.1). Taxonomy (GTDB): domain Bacteria; phylum Verrucomicrobiota; class Lentisphaeria; order Victivallales; family GWF2-50-93; genus GWF2-50-93. The sequence continues at coordinate 13,646 of CAMCYE010000048.1, forward strand.
GGTTAACCGGTTCGAAAAGATCGCCGAACTCGCCTACGGTTTCGGAAGTTCCCAGGAAAAGAAAACCGCCCGGCTTCAGCGCATAGTGGAAAAGAGGTATGAGTTTTTCCTGCAAGTTGCCGGACATGTAAATCATGAGGTTGCGGCAGCTGATGAGGTCGAGTTTGGAGAAAGGCGGATCCTTTATTATATCCTGCTCGGAAAAGACAATCATGTCACGGATGCCTTTATGAACGCGGTACGCTATGCCACCTGGTTCCGCTGAAAAAAAGCGCGCCAGCCGTTCCGGCGAGATGTCGGCGGAGATGCTTGCCGGATAAATACCGGCGCGGGCGGCGGTAATCGCCTGGCTGTCAATGTCGGTGGCGAATACCTGCACCTTGAAACTCTTCTTCATCGCCTCCTGATGTTCGGCGAGCAGTATGGCGATTGAATAGGCTTCCTCTCCGGTGGAGCAGCCGGTTGACCAGACACGGATTGCACTGTCGTCGTTCTTGCCGTCAAAGAGTTTCGGAATGACCTGCTCCTCGAGCATCTTGAATGCGTCCGGGTCGCGGAAGAAATTGGTGACGCCTATCAGGAGATCCCGGAACAGGGTATCCATCTCTTTCGGTGTCTGTTGTAAATACTTTACGTATTCCTCAATAGTTGTGATTTGGTTGACAGCCATGCGCCGTTCGATTCGGCGGTGTATGGTGCTCGGTTTGTACTGGGAGAAATCATGTCCGATATTGGAACGGAGCAGTATGAATATCTTTTTGAGGGAGTTTTCGGTTTTTGGAGCCGGAACAGTGCCGGGATGGGAGGATATGTCGAAGGCGTGAGCGGCATAGGCGATGAGCTGGGCTGGCATTTCCGCCGGAGGCAGCTCGTAATCCGTGATACCGGTGCTGATGGCACTGCGCGGCATGCCGTCGTATTCCGCAGAATCAGGGGTCTGCACCATCGCCATGCCACCTTCCCCCTTGATGGCACGCAGGCCAAGGGTGCCGTCGCTGCCGGTTCCGGAGAGGATGATGCAGATGGCGCGTTCGTGCTGATCCTGCGCGAGAGACCGGAAAAAGAAATCAATAGGAAGACGCTGACCGCGGGGAGTTGACGGTTCCATCAGATGGAGCGTGCCGTTCAGGAACGCCATGTCGCAGTTCGGAGGGATGATATAGACACAGTTGGGGTGGACTACCATGCCGTCCTCGACTTCAAAGACCTGCATGCGGGTGTAGCGGCGGATGATGTCGGTGAGGATGCTTTTGTGATTAGGATCCAGGTGCTGGACGAGGACAAACGCCATGCCGGGGCCTGCGGTGAGCTTGCCCAATCCGTCTTCATCTGATGGCATGCCGGAGAAGAAAGCCTCGAACGCCGCAAGTCCGCCTGCGGAAGCACCGATGCCGACGATGGGGAAACCGGCATTGGATTTTTCAGCAGGTTCTTCCGCATCAACTGTTTTTACTGTGGTCTTCGGCGCTTTTATCTTTTTGGCGGTACCCGTCATACCTGATTTTTCAGATTTATTTTTTTTCTTGGAAGGCATGGGATGAATCCTTTATATGTTGAAATCGTTGAATTGTCACACGTCAGCCGATGTTTGGCGGCGTTCCATATAAGAACTACAAACGATAAATAAACTTCCCAGGTATTCGTCTTCCAATTTCTAATTCGTAATTTCTAATTTTTAATTTTCTCACTCTATCACTCCCCATTGCCCCTCAGTTACTGACTGAAAGGTAATCTGCGGTACGGGAAAAAGCAATTAAGATGCGCGAAATATCTATTTTCATTTATTTTGAATGTTTCTGGGGAAAAATTTGGAATAAATCATAAAGCTGTGCAATAATAGGTGTGAGCCATCCGTTTTCACGTTGACGGGATATGTTCTATGCAGGTTGAATCAGGAATATTGGGTTTTCGTAAATTTATCGTATAGGAAATTCAAGGTTGAATATGGTAATGCGGGCTTCCCGCCCCGTCGGATGACCGGGGTAGCCTGCAATTCTCCTTGCGTTTCCAGATTAATTTAACTACAGGCTGAAGTCTGTGTTACTTAAAGCATTGAATTAACAGGAGATGCTCCTTTGAGAACATTGCTGATCATGTCTTTGTGTCTGGTTCTTGTCCTGCCCTTGAACGGCGAAGACAATTCCTCTCCCTATGAGAACGGCGAAAGCTTTGCACCTAAGGGGAAAATTGATGAAATTCAACTGGAAAACCTGAAAAAACTCGGCATCACTCCGGCGAAAATGTCTTCCGATGCTGCATTTCTCAGACGGGTTCATGTTGATCTGATCGGTACGCTCCCTACGATGGAAGAGGCGGTAAATTTTCTTTCTGACAAGTCCGCCGACAAACGACAGAAGCTTATTGCATCACTGCTCGAACGGGATGAATTTTCCATTTACTGGTCTCTCAAATGGGGTGACATCCTGAGGGTGAAGTCGGAGTTTCCGATCAATCTGTGGCCCAACGCCGTCCAAGCATACAGCCACTGGATAAGGAATGCGGTTCAGAAGAATATGCCCTATGACAAGTTCGCCCGCGAACTGCTGACTTCGAGTGGCAGCAATTTTCGTGATCCGCCCGCCAACTTTTACCGAGCGACAGAGGATCGCAGTCCCTTCGGTCTGGCCAAAGTCGCCGTCCAGGCGTTCCTGGGTTCCAGACTGAAAGACTGGCCGGAACCGGAAAAGAAAGAGATCGAGAAACTATTCTCCCGTGTCTCATACAAGAAAACCAGTGAATGGAAAGAGGAAATAGTCATCCTTAATCCTGAACCTGCCGAAAAGATTTCAGTGAATATGCCGGACGGAACCAGGGTTGCGGTTCTGTCGGGTGCCGACCCGCGCAGGGCTTTTGCCGACTGGCTGACCGGCCCCGGTGAAAAATGGTTCGCCCAGGTGGCGGTCAACAGGGCGTGGTTCTGGCTTTTCGGGCGCGGAATAGTCCATGAGCCCGACAATTTCGTACTGCAAAGGGACAGTTCGGTTTCATGGTTGAGCGGTTTGTTGGGGAATACAAAAAAAACAAACATGGGCAATCCTCCATGCAACCCGGAACTCCTGGACTTCCTTGCCGGAGAATTTATCAAAAGCGGCTACGATTTCAAGGCTCTCCTGGGATTGATTGCGAACTCCGCAACATATCAGCAGTCGTGCATTCCCTCATCTGATCTCGTGCAAGCCGAAAAGTATTTTGCGGTGTATCCTGTCCGCCGTCTCGACGCGGAAGTTCTTGCGGATGCCCTCACCTATCTCTCGGAGACATCACCCAAGTACATGAGTGTGATTCCGGAGCCGTTCACATACATACCGGAGGAACAGGCGACAATCGCCCTTGACGACGGCAGCATAAGCAGTTCATTCCTGGAAAATTTCGGGCGTCCGGCGCGGGACACGGGATATCTGATGGAACGGAACAACGTGACCACCTATTCCCAGAGATTGTTTCTGCTGAACTCATCGGTGATTCAGAACAAGGTCACAAACACGCCTTTTCTGAAAACCATTCTGAAAGATTCGAAAGGCGATGCCGAGGCCGTTGTCAACCGGATTTATCTCCTTATATTGTCGCGGTATCCGACCGGGAAGGAATATGAGACCGTTTTGCAGAACTATGCGGAGGCGGACTTGACAAAGCCGCAGGTGGCAACCCCCGACAAAAAGGTACCAGTGCCGGCTGAAAATAAAAAACGGAGGCAACTGAAAAACGTGAATTACGCCTGTAAGCAGTTGATATGGGCGCTGGTGAATTCAAAGGAATTCCTTTTCCGTCATTAGATTTGCTTGACGGAACCGCCAAGCAAATCTAATCAATGGGACGGCAGTAAACATTACGGGGAAATATCATGAATAAAAAAGAGACAGGTCATAACAGGCATGACATCGGGCACGGGATTTTCCTGCGCTGTTGCGCCATGTTAATCTGCGGATTGCTTGCGATGAGTGCAATCGCTTCGGAAGACAAGCCGTTGCAGTCCGGCAAACAGGGGAAGGCGAAATCCGTGATAGAAATATGGCTGTGGGGAGGCTCGTGCCAGCTCGAGACTTTTGATCCGAAACCGGATGCGGGGGAGGATTATAACGGCGGATTCAAGGCGATTCCTACAAATGTTCCGGGAATGGAGATAAGCGAGTTTTTGCCGAAGCTTGCCAAGCATGCGGAAAAATATTCGCTCATACGGAGCATGACTCACGGAATAACCGGACATGAGACGGCGACATATTTCATGCAGACCGGACGTGAGCCCGGAGGGAAGGTCTATCCGGGAATCGGTGCGGTGATTGGAATGATGAAAGGCTATGACTATGGATACAAAGGTAAAATACCGCCATACATAGTAATGACCGAGTCAAAGGGACGCTTTTCCGAAATAGGCTTTCTCAATCCCAAATATAAACCTCTTGTGACCGGCGGAGATCCCAACGCCGGCGTTTTCGCCGTCGAGGGCATCGTCAATGCCGCAGTTACAAAGGACCAGCAGAAAAAGAACCGTGAGTTCCTTGTGTCAATGGACAGTCTTGGGGGCGTCCTGCCTCAAAACGTGAATTTCGATAAATTTGAACAGTCCGGTGACGAGGCGTATGAATTGATAACTGGAGAGGCCGGCAGCGTTTTCGATCTTGGCAGGGAATCGAAAGAGACCCGTGAGCTTTACGGACGGAACTGGTTCGGTCAATCGTGCCTTGCCGCGCGCCGCATGGTCGAAGCAGGAGTGCCGTATATCACCATAAATTCCACAGGCTGGGACACGCATAAAAGACACTTCCAGCTTATGCGCAACAAACTTCAGCAGGTGGATCAGGGTCTGTCCGCACTGCTACAGGATCTTAAGGACAAGGGTTTGCTGGACACCACTGTAGTCTGGTGCTGCGGGGAGTTTGGACGGCAGCCCAAAGTTTCAACGGAAAGTCCATGGAACGGAGGCCGGCAGCATTACGGAAAATGTTTCAGCGCCTTGGTTGCCGGCGGAGGTTTCATGGGAGGTAAAATAGTGGGGTCGTCTGATGAAAGGGCCGAAAATCCGGTTGACCGCCCCGTGTATCCCCAGGATTTCCTCGGAAGCATATACGAGCTCATGGGGATAGATCCTGACGGGAAAATGCCCAATCCGATGGGAGAGGACATTACAGTAATGCCGCCCCAGTCAAAATTCGGACGATTAAAGGAGATATATTAAGGCGGGCTTTGCCCGCAACCAAAACTTGAAATTCGAATATCGAAATCCGAAACAAATTCCAAATTCGAAGTTTAAAAATTTTCAAACATTTTAATTTTATGTTTTTATTGGTTCGGATTTTATATACGCTTAAGAAATAGAACTGTGAAATAAAGACACTAAATTTTTCCCTGCGGGAAAAATGCGGCGGAGACGCAAAGGTAGGGACGGCTCTCCGTAGCCGTCCGCAGTGTGTTGCGGAGAACGTGCCGTACCTACAACATCGCAAAAACATTTGTTATAATTTTTCGCAAGGGGCTAAACGAGATGAACAAATCAAACCGGAAAATCTTTTTTTCTTTCATTTTTGCGACATTCGCATTTCTTGGTTCTACAGTTGCCCAGGTACCGCATATCGGATATGTTTATCCTGCCGGGGCACAAGCCGGAACAAATGTGGCGGTCGTTGTCGGAGGAATGAACTTTGGAGGATTGAAAGACGCCAGTGTCTCAGGGGGAGGCGTCAACGTTAAATCCGTGAAATTTTCAAGGCCCTTCAATAACATCAGCCCGGATCTTGCAAATGAATTAAAACCGATTATAACGGCGATTGAAAAAGGGGAAGACCCCCTTGTAGCGTCAATAAAGAACTCGGAGAATGTCCTTGCCAGGCTGAAAAAACAGTATGATGCGGATATGGCTGAAAACCCCGGAGGCGACAAGAAAAAAGAGGAGAAGCCAAAAGACCAGAATTCATACGAGAACATGTTTAAGATTGTCCCCGGAGAAAGGCTTCTCTACGTAGACAAGACTCCTGACGAGGTCATAAAAATAATCAAGGAGCTTTCACCTTTGGAATATCAGTGCCTGTGCAAGGATGTTTTCAGCAAGAGAAATGTCCTGCAGGCGAGTCCCGCGATAGATCAGAATGCCATAATTGAGCTGGAAATAGGGAAGGATGCAATGCCGGGTTTCAGGGAATTGCATTTGTCTTCACCGACGGGAGGGAGCAATCCCCTGCTTTTCATAATAGGCAATCTCCCGGAAACTTCCACACCCTATTTCATCATCGCGGATAAAAAACCAGCTGGCATCATCGAAGCGTTTCCATCCATCGCCAACGGACAGATCATGCCCGGGGAAATAGACAAGATCAAATTTAAAGCCAAGGCCGGTGAAAAATATGCATTCTCCCTGATGGGCCGCAAGCTTATGCCGTATCTTGGGGATGCGGTCCCCGGCTGGTTTCAGCCGGTTATTTCCGTTCATGACAGCAAAGGGAAGCTCCTGGGATTTTCGGATGACAATCTTTTTGATCCGGATCCTGTTCTCGGATTTGCCGCCAGTTCCGACGGTGAATACGAACTCCGGATCCGTGACTCGATCTACAGGGGAAGGGAGGATTTTGTATATCGGCTGAAGGCTGAAATCGGCCCGCCTCCGCAAATTGAAATGAAAAAGCTCGAATTGAATTATGAAATTGAAAACGTCAGGGAATCTGGAAAAAATAATTCATTGTCCGAAGCGCAGGCAGTCAAATATCCTGTTCTGATAGATGGCGCCATAGACAGCCCGGGCGAAGTTGACTTCTTCCGGATTGACGCCGTGAAGGGAGACAAAATAGTCGCTGAAATTTATGCGAGACGGCTCGATTCACCGCTTGATTCGCTCATCCAGATAATGGATTGCAACGGAAAGATCCTCTTCTGGAACGACGACACGAACCGGCTCAATGTCGGCACCCATACGCACCATTCCGATTCCTACCTGCTATGTGAAATTCCGGCGGACGGGGAATATTTCATCAAAATTTCCGAAGCGCAGGCAAAGGGCGGTGAAAAATTCAAATATAAACTGAGGATTGACCGTCCCCGCCCGGATTTCCAGATTTTCATGGATCCCTCGGTGCTGAACGGAAACTCAGGGGTGGCGATACCTTTCACTGTCAATGTAATCAGAATGGACGGATTCGACCTTCCGATCATCGTCAATGCCGGGAAAGATCCCAGTGGGATAAAAATGGAAGGGAATGAAATTCCCCCTGGAGTGGAGACAATAAGAATGACGATGTCCGTCCCTCCGGAGACCAAGCAGGGCTTTTATAAGATTGAAATTTCCGCCGTGGCGGGAATTGGGGGACAGGAGATTTCGAGAAGGGTTGTTCCAACGGACGATGTAATGCAGGCTTTTCTCTACAGGCACTTGGTCCCTGCTGAAAGCTTTTCCCTGTTCGTCGTGCGCCGTGGCTGGACTCCATTCAGAAAAGTGCCTGCAGAAATACCGTTAAAGTCCGGAGGGGAACAGATTCTGAGTTTTTCATGCACCGGCTATAAACCGAAAAGTGATACGGATTATTTTCTCGAACTGAATTCCCCCCCGAAAGGGATATCAATTATGGAAGGGGGTTTTCAAGGTGAAAACTATGTTTTGAAAATCAAGGCGGATCCCGAGATGAAACCTTGGAAGGGAAACCTCATCTTCCAGTGCATATGCGAGAATACAAAGCCTGGAAATCCCAAAAAAACACGCTACCCCGCCGGTTTCCTGCCGGCAGTACCGACGAAAGTCGAGTCCGGGAAATAATTTTGATAGGATTTCATTATGAAAGACAATGACATTGGACAGAATGCACCGGAAATATTGATTGTGGATGATATGCCGGACAATGTGCAGATAATATCGTTGATGTTAAAAACCAAAGGGTATAAAGTCAGATCGGCACTTAACGGAAAACTGGCTCTGCAAATAGTCCGGGATAATCCTCCAGACCTCATATTGCTGGATGTCAACATGCCGGAAATGAACGGTTACGAGGTGTGCGAACGGCTGAAGGCCGACGACAAGTCGAAGGAAATACCTGTAATCTTCATCACGGGGCTCACAGAGACTGCAGACATGGTGAAAGCCTTTTCAATAGGAGCGGTTGATTACATTGCCAAGCCTTTTCAGCTCGAAGAGGTATGCGCACGGGTTAAAACCCATCTGCGTCTGCGGAGGCTTCAAATCGAACTTTCCACCTCCGTGTGTGAACTGCAGAAGGCTTTGACGGACATCCGCACGCTGCGCGGCATCATCCCCATCTGCGCAAACTGCAAAAACATCCGCGACGATGCAGGGGCCTGGCAGGAAGTGGAAAACTATGTCCGGGAACATGCCGAGGTGGAATTCAGCCACAGCCTCTGCCCGACTTGCGCGCAAAAACTGTACCCCGATATTGAATTCGACAAAGACGAGCAAAACGCATGAATTACGAATCATGCTGTTTTTCATCTGCCTCATTTTCAAATACTGTCTTCCGGAAATGAATCAAGGTACGGATTAAGTAAACTATGTCGTTTACTTAATCCACCACAGTCATCCTCCACCCTGCTTGCGTGCAATGGCTTGTCCAATCGCATCTGCTAGCTTATGGAGGTCATAGGGTTTATTCAGGAAAAAGTCAGGCAATTCGGAATGCTTTCCAGCCATGACACTGCCCTCGTTGTAACCGCTGGCAAGAATCACCGGCAGGTCGTGCCGGATCGCCCTGAGCGCGGCAATAGTCTCCCAGCCGCCCATGCGCGGCATTGTCAGATCGGAAAGCAGACAGGATATCTCATCCTTGTGTTTTTCAAAAATTTCCACAGCCTCAATGCCGTCTTTTGCCTGGAGCACCGTAAAGCCAAAGCTAGTGAGCGCAAACTTGATCATTTCACGCAGTGCCTTTTCGTCTTCTACCAGCAGCACCGTTCCCCCCTGGACAATCTTTGGAGTTTTGGTAATAGGCTCATTCTGCCGGGGTGGCATTTGCGCCGACAGCGGAAAAAACACCTTGAATACGCTGCCGCCGTTAATCCTGCTTTCTGTAGTGATGACTGCGTTATGCATCCTCGCATAGCCAAGAACTACGGAAAGACCCAATCCCCTTCCGGTAAATTTTGTGGAGAAGAACGGATCGAATATTTTGTCCATATCCTCTTCGCGTATCCCGCAGCCGGAGTCCTTTACTTCCAGGCAGGCATAGAGTTGTTCCCTGGACTGCCATTCAAGAGGGAAACGGTGTGATTTCTGAATATCCGCAGAGGAAACCGTTCTGACACTCAAATGAATTGTTCCGTATCCATCGCCTATGGACTCCCAGGCGTTGATTACAAGATTGTTCAGCATTTGCTTTATCTGTTTCACATCCGCGCTGATGCATGGGCCAGGAGATGGCAAATGGATTTCTAAAGACACGTTTTCAGGTTTTTCTTTCTGGAGAACAGGCAGGCTCATGCGGCATAATCCGGCAAGATCAAACAACTCAAGTTTAACTTGTTTCTTCCCGAGGTAAGCAAGCAGGTTACCGCTTACTTCTGACGCCTTCTTGGCCGCCTGGATGGAATTTTCAAGTTTTGAGGCGATAGAGTCATTTGGGGGAAGTTCGTCTATTGCCATCTCCAGATACCCCATCACTACCTGGAGTTGGTTGTTGAAGATGTGGGCGATGGATCCGGACATGAGTCCTAGGCTTTCGGTCTTCTGGAGATGCCGGTTCTGTTCTTCAAGTTTCGCCTTTTCATCCTCCATCCGCTTGCGCTCGG
>CAMCYE010000049.1 GCA_945883805.1 Victivallis vadensis
GTATAAAGAGGAGAAAATGAATAGAATAAAAAGATTATCCATAATACCATTGATTTTAATCTTCTCTGGTTGCGGAACGATAATTGATAATACTGGATGGATACATCTCGAACCACGACATCAAATATATGGTGGAATTCGCCTTGAATACGACATGTTTTTCACAGATAAATACGGAGATAACAATTTTAAAGAGCATTACTGTATTGCTCCATATATTCTACTTATTGACTTCCCTGTATGTATAGTTACGGATACAGCCTTTTTACCTTATGCTATCCTCTTTAATGTCTTAAAAAAAGAAGATACAGAAACCATTATACATATATCATCAGAAACGTACTATTGAATTGATAATATAAGCAGAACTATTTGGTTCTGGCAACCTCGCTCCGCTCGGTGCCAGACCATAGGCGTTCTGACGGGGGACATTGAAAAACCTTTCCTTTGTGGCACAGTATTAAAAATGGAGGAGTACAAATGACATCATTAGCCATGACAAATAAGATTTTCGAACAAGCTTTAGACCTGCCAACAGACGATCGTATGGTTCTTATAGACAAACTGCTTCATAGCGCAAATTTGCCGACACAATCGGAAATTGATAAACTTTGGTCAGAGGAAGTCGAAAAAAGATGCAAAGATCTTGAATCTGGCAAAGCAAAACTGATTCCCGGAGATGAGGTTTTCAAGAAAATCCGCAGAAGGTTCGGCAAATGAAGTTCAGTTTTCATGAACTTGCCGAGACGGAACTCATATCGGCAATAGAATATTATGAAAGTTGCCAACATGGATTTGGGCTTTCTTTCTCCGAAGAAGTATATGCTACAATTGACCGGGCATGCCAATTCCCGATGGCATGGGAGTCTATAGATTCCAAAACACGACGCTGCCTTACCAATCGGTTCCCGTATGGAATTCTTTATCGCATATCTGGAAAAGAAATAAGAGTCATGGCGGTAATGAATTTACACAGAAAACCCGGGTACTGGAAGGACAGGAAATAAATTTACAGAACCATTTCCATGCATCCAACCCCGCATCCGCAGGGTGGATGATGGAGGGACGTTATATGGTCCGACCCTAAATCCCCCAAAAACGACTTCGTCGTAAACCAAAGCGCAGTCAAGTCTGCGCACTCCAAAAGTCAGACCGAAACGCTCGACATAAAAGCGAAAAGACAGGAGACAAATAATCCTTCGTGTGCTTCGCGCCCTTCGTGGTGAGAATAGTCTTTGCGACTTTATGCTGACACTCCGACATGAAGACGAACAGGCTGAAAGCCTGTCCTACTTCCTTAAAAGCGCCTTGCGTCCGATGTCGCTTCTGAAAAAACAGTCGCACCAGAATATGTTGCCGACGGCTTCGTAGGCGTTTGCGATTGCGGTTTTTATGTCCTTCCCTTTTGCGGTGACACCGAGCACACGTCCGCCGGTATTGACGATTTTACCGTCCACCAATGAAGTGCCCGCATGGAAGACTACAGCACCATTTTCCTCAGCATCTTCAAAACCGCTTATTTCATAGCCTTTCCTGTATGAATCCGGATATCCTCCCGAAGCCATGACAACACAGACGGCAGGTTCCTCCGTCCAATCAAGGGAGACTGAAGACAGGCGTCCTTCAGCTGTTGCCAGCATAACCTCGGCAAGGTCGGAATTGAGGCGCATGAGAATCGCCTGCGTCTCCGGATCGCCGAACCTGACATTGAACTCGAGCACTTTGGGACCGTCTGCGGTCAACATCACGCCCGCATAAATGATTCCCCGATAATAAAGCTTATCCTCCTTTATTCCCTGCAGGAACTTCTGCAACACCTTCCCGTCAATTTCCCTGAGGAGTGCGTCGGTGACAACCGGTGCAGGGGAATAGGCACCCATTCCACCGGTATTCGGTCCGGTATCTCCGTCGCCCACCCGTTTATGATCCTGTGAGGTGACCAGCGGAATTATCACATTGCCGTCGGTAAGTGCAAGGATGGACGCCTCTTCCCCTACAAGAAGTTCCTCTACGAGGATTTTCTTCCCTGCGTCTCCGAAAGCTCCGTCGAAACAGAGGTTCACCGCCTTTACCGCGTCTTTTTCATTATAGGCGAGGATAACTCCTTTTCCTGCGGCGAGACCGTCGGCTTTTATCACAATTCCGGGAATCCTCGCTTCAAACCTGGTTTTCAAATAATCCACCGCCTCCTCATGATCCGTAAAGGCCCGCGACAAAGACGTGGGAATTTTGTGTTTGGTCATGAACATCTTCGAGTACGCCTTGCTTCCCTCGAGCCTTGCGGAAGCCTTGTCCGGGCCGAATATGGTAAGATTCTCTTTCTTGAAAACATCGACTATGCCATCACAGAGCGGAGCTTCCGGTCCGACCACGGTCAGGCCTATGCCGTTTGATTTTGCGAAATCCGCAAGACTTGCAATGTCGTTGATATTTATGTCCACACACTCTGCGACATTCGCAATGCCCGGATTCCCAGGCGCACAGTAGATCTTCTCGACAAGCCTGCTCTGGGCGAGCTTCCAGCAAATGGCATGTTCGCGCCCTCCGCCTCCGATAACAAGTATCTTCACAGTATTCTCTCCTGGTTTTTAATTGAAACCCAGAATTAAGTTTCAGGTTTCAAGTTTTAAGTAAGAGCCAATTTCAAAACTCAAGGAACGGTCGTGACAAGCACGACCCTCCACGCCCGAAACGGGCGTAAAACATGGAGGGCGAGGCTTGTCCGAGCCGCAGTTTTGAAATTACCTCGTAAGATATTATTTTCAACCGGTACATTACCCCGAACCAATTCCGTTTTCCAGTAATCTGCGCCTGACTGCGGTGGCCGCAGCTTTATCAACAAGAAACGGAGGGTGGTTTTTCTTACCCGCCAACAGAAGAAAACGCGGGTTAGAAAACCCGCGCTCCGTTAAAGAGCACATGATTGAGTTTCAAAAGAGCAATACCTGATGAATTTAACGGAGTTTTGATAAATTAGGCGGCGGGAAGCCGCAACTTTAGTCATCAGTAATCAGTATTCAGTTATCAATAAAAATCCATTGACTGATTACTGGTCACTGATTACTGGTCACTTTGCACCCTTGAAAACCGGTCACCCGCCCGCAACAACCTTTACAATCACCGCTGAGGAAAAGCCCCTTGACGCTAGATACCGGAACATTTTCTGTTTCCTCTTGTTCAAATCTTTTTCCCTGTCAAAGAACAGGTGACGCTTTTTCAAAGCCTCGGCGGCACGCCGGGCTTCATCATCCGCCGAAAATCCGCGGGACAGCACTTCATTTGAAATTTCCGGCGGAACTCCGCGTTTCCTCATCGCCAGCCGTATCCTTGTAAGTCCAAGCCCCTTTGCCGTCAACTCATTGAAATATAATTCCGCGAAATTCGCATCATCCAGGAATTTCCGTTCTGAAAGCAATGACACAACCTCATTGATTACAGTCTTCGGGAATTCGCGTTTGGCAAGTTTCGCCCCTAATTCCGAAACAGTATGCTGTCTTCTCGAAAGAAGTCGCCCGGCGCTTTTCATAGCTTCATCAAAAGATTTTTCCTTTTCTGATTTCATGATTTCCTGTATTCCTTTTTGAATTTTCCGGATATTTTTTTAAATTCGGATATTTCCTCCTGAGAAGGACGCCTCTGCCTGAACCTAACGTCCATATACCTTCCTGAAAGCTCTGAGAATTTCGCAAGCATCTCGTCGGAAAGGGGGAAATCCCGTATCCATTCGTTTATTGTCAGATGTGGTGGCCTGGGAGAACCGCGTCTCCTGGTTATGAATTTTTCAAGGTTTCTGAATTCATTCTGGAAGGCATGGGTGTTTGCGTCCATGTCCAGCCGAAGCATTTCCTTTTTATTCCTTCTGCTGCGGATGTGAAATATCCAGAGTCCCGCGAGAAGAAGCAGTCCCGGGCCACGGAACGGATTCCATACGAAATCCCTGAGTGCAAAATATCCTGCGGATGCAATATCGACAACCGCCTTTGCGAAATTACCCCTTCTCATATCCGACAGGACCGCCTGAAAAAATTCCTTTATCCCGTCGGACAAACTTTCCCAAAACCCCATCTGCGCGGAACGGTGGGGGACACCGGAAGGCGGGGTGGGCTCCAATAGAACCCATTTCCCGTCCTGTCTGGAATATGCCTCAACCCAGGCGTGCGCGTCGCCGAGCCTGGAAAGATAATATCTCCCTGAGGGATGCGCCTCGTCACAGACGAATCCGGTCACGTATCTTGCCGGTATTCCATACTGGCGGAGAAGCAGTACCATGGAACTTGCAAAAAGCTCGCAATGCCCGCTTCTTGTCTCCTTCATGAAATTCAGCACGGGATCCATGCCGGTTTCCCTGATATCAGTGCTGTATTTGAAATACGTCATGAAATAATTTACAAGCCTGTCCATCACCTCCCTATCGTTTTCCGGAGGCTCGGAAAAAACTGCGGCAAGGGTTTCGGACAGATCCCCTGAAATCTCCCGTGGCACCTGGACGAGTTTTGAATCATCCGCCTGCAGGGGTTCGGGGAACGCTCCGTCCCAGTACTGCCCGGGCAGGAAAACCGTATATCCTCCGTCCTTCCGCCAGTCTTCCGGGATCAGTATTCCCTCCTCTGAAAAATTGAGTTTGTCGGCCACCATGTCGAAGCGGTTTCCCATTCCGGGAACAAGAAGGACATCGCTGGAGAACCTCTTTGCCGGATATATGCTGATCCGGTTTCCCTGGTTTTCTTCACCTCCGCTGTAATAGAAACTTTTTATGGCAATCACGCCTTCGTAGGCGGTGAACGGCATTTTCCGGAACGATGTTTCAGGACTGGTCCATTTCCCGTTTTTGTACTTGGTGTATACCCTGCCCCTCAAATATCCGGGCGGGGACACTGATTCGGCGCGGAGGACGACCGCATCTTTGTTCCTTCCGATTTCCGGATCAAGCACCCTGTTGAGATTCACCTCCTTTGAGAAAACGACGTAATGGGAATTCGCATGGCGCCTCATCCCCGACCGCAGGAAAATGTTTTCAAGTTTTCGGAATTCATTCTCGTAGGCCCTGAACAGCTTATAGCCGGCGATCCCAAGGAACACCGTGAACGCAAGTGCGGCAAGAAACACCGTCCGTTTCTGCCATTTCCCCGTTTTCCCGATCCGGAAAATCCTCCTCGGCTGAAGCGCAAGAAGGATAAATATGATTTCCAAAACAACCGTCGCCGAGAATATCCTGTTGAAATTCCTCGTATGCGCGCTGAAGAAAAGCAGACCTTCGCCCTGCTGTGTATTCAACGTCACGTCACTGCTGAGCAGGACAACAAAAATGGAGAATGATGCGGTAACCCCGACACTGTAGGGATTGAGTTCGAAAAACGTGATCAGGACGGCGACATAAAGCAGGAACGGGGCCGTTATGTTCGTTGAAAAAATGTCCCCGAGGAGTATGAACCTGTTCTTATCGACTGGAAAAGCAAGATCGAGGATGACAGCGAGCACGATTGCCAGAACGATGCTGTAGATTATTGTACGGTCATTGTAGACGACCGATTTCCCGATGAGCATCGAAAGAACGAGTCCTGCGAGGCAGATCAGGATCACATGCGGGAGATTGAGTGTAGCCGACAGCAGGAAAGCCGCGGGCAGTATTATCCCGGATGCGATCAGGACGAATCCCCTGTCCTTCTTCAGATTTGCCTGTTGAAACGTTTCCATCATATGTTTTTAACGCTCCCTGAAAGGATGTTCCTGGAATCGAGGTAAACCGCACCGGGGGGGCCCTGTGGAATCTCCTTTTCATATATGATGACGGTCTTTACGGCAGTCCCCGATTCCGCAAGCCGTCTTACCATATCCTCCCTTGCCTTGTCCCACTTGAGAAGGATCACTATCGCGCTTCCGATATCGGATATCTCGCTGAGTATTTCCTGTTTCAGTCCGACGAAACATTCACTTTGGCACGGGTCTATGCATGCGAGAATGTCGAGGATGTTTTCAAGCCGGGCAAAACTTCTGCCGGTTTTAAGATGGCATATTTCAGGGCCTGCCGCAAAAACATCTACGACAAAATCGCCTTTGAGGAGGTTTTCGGCAATAGCGGCTGAAAGGGAGAGGGCCGCTTCAAGATCATTGTGCTGACGCCCCCTGCCTGAAAAGATTTTCCGCAGGTGCCCCGGCTTTTTTGTTGAAGTGTCCACAATCAGCGCCATCCTGGAAATATATTCGTCCTGGAATTCCCGGACGATGATCTCACCGGTCCGCGCAGTGCTCGGCCAATGAATGTGACGGGTATTGTCGCCTGTCCGGAATTCGCGGCAGCCCAGGAATTCCATCGACTCGCCCACCTTGGAAATTCTGGGCAAGGCATTCCTCTGATATCGCTGCCCGACCGGAAGGTTCACGGAATTGAGAGTTGCGTAATCAGGATAGACCAGGAGACGCTGGGATTCGTTCCCGCGTGAAATCCAGCGGAATATGCCGAAAGGAAACGTTGAATCCGCAAGAGGGATCGGCAAATCGTAAACGCCCCTCCGCTCCGACATCAACTGAGAAGTCACACTGACCTCCGTTTTCGAAGGGATATATTCCACTGTCGTCTGGCCGTCGCAATACTTCAGCGAGGAAGCAGGCAGATGACTGTCAACACTCACGTTCCAAACTGGAATCCGACGGAGATTTTCAATGAAATAATCTATCCTCATCGGATTTCCGGCCCTTGCCCTCGCAGGAATGTCCCTTCTGATTTTAAGGCGGGGCCTCAGCGCAAATCCGATGATGAAATCCCCTGCGAATATCGCAATCAGTGAAAACGCGAGCAGCCTTATCGGATTCTGCATGAGCGTAAAACTGTAAGAGACTACCAGGAAACTTACCGCAATGATGATCCTGCCTGCGACAGTGAAGAAACTCGTATAATATGCGTAAAGCCATGCCATTATCATCAGGGTCGGCGAGCGGTATGTCGAATTCCTGACGTATGCGGGCAGTTCAATCCAGTCGGGTCCCCCGTAGAACCGCCTCCTGATATTTTTAAAAAATGATTTCATCCGCCTCCGTTTCTCCGTCATCCCAGATACTCTCAGCGGGTTCGTTTTCATTTTGAGTGGGTAAATACACAAAATATGAAAATAATTGAATATCCAATATCCAACACGGAATGTCCAATATCCAAGGGAATTATCGCATTTTTCCCTTTTCGCCACGTCTATGCTTGAATAATATTTAACTCAACTCATCTGTTTTTTCAAGATAGAATTAATTTCCTCCGAATGTTGAATGAGTTCGTCTTTTCTTTCCTTCATCGGTTGGATATTTCCGCCGTGGCGGATTGGATATTGGATATTCACTCGATCTGAGAAAGAGCCTCTTCGCGGAAGGCATTCCACACAGGAAATGCATGAATCCGACCAGACGGTCAGCGTTCCCGGGAACGCCAAGCGTCTGCTTGGCTTAAAAAAGTACGGAGAGACTTCCGCCAAGCATTAGTAGCAAAGTGTCCAAGAAGCCAAGTGGCCGAGTCAGAAAGAAATAATTCTCAAAACTTGGTCACCGGGGCACTTTGTCACTTTTCCCTTAATACTCCGAGATAAAATAGGCGGTGAAATTGCATTTTAAACTAAATCAAGGAAGTAATTTCAAAACTCCAGTTTTGAAATTACAATGTTATGATTTTCTGTCCTTCCTTCAACAGGGCGCGCAGGCCTTCTTCATCAATACTTTCCAGACGCCTGAGCTTCCTGTCAGACCGGCTTTTCTCATCAAGTTTCATCTCATGTGTGTTGGTGAATTTATGGATATAGGCGATTGCACCTTTTTTAGCCTCGTTGAAAGAAAGCCAAGAGCTGTCCTCCTCAGTCAGATGCACGATGACTGAATGTATGAACTCGCCGGACGTGTGCTGTCTGGACACTCCCGGATTGTGCACATCCCTTGCAGTTTGAACTATGATTTTATAATGTGTCATATTGATTTGACTCCTCCGCCTAAGATAACTTTTGCAGGAGGCAAAGGCAAGATTTATCCGGATGTTTTCAAATAATAACACTCCAGAACTCCAGAACTCCAGAACTCCAGAACTCCAGAACTTTAGAACTCCAGAACTTTAGAACTTTAGAACTCCAGAACTTTAGAACTTCCCCGTCTCTGCGCCCATTCTTTCGACAGGTACGACTGATCCGCCTGTTCGACGAAGATTTCCCTGTCGCCGAGTCCGTTATAGGCCATGCGGAGCAAATCGCGCCGCTGCGTGCGGCCAGATACTTCTGGCGGAAGTCCTTCCGCATAGGAAAATACATAAAGCCGACCAGACGGTCAGCGTTCCCGGGAACGCCAAGCGTCTGATCCGAGCTCATGATGGGACTCGGGATCTGAAACGACTTGACTTGAAAAATGCGAGGAAAGACATTTTCGCCAAGGATGTCGCTGGTTCACTCAAATTTCATCAAGCAGTTTCCGGAATTCCACTGCGAGTTCCGCAACATTTCCGTGATTGCGGTTGCCAGCCGCAAGCGTCATGTACCCGCTGAAGCTGGAACACCGCAGAATGGAAACGAGTTCCTTGATTTCGGCATTACCCCTGGCGAGAACAGCCGGCATTCCGGCAAAGGTGCCGTCTTCAATGTCCAACTGATCCATGTATTTGCCGAATTTTCCGGAGCGGTAAGTGTTGAGAAACGGCATTTCGCCGCATCTGGCGAACTCGGCCGGCGAAAAAGTGAAACCGGCACTGATTTTACGCTCCGCCAAGTTTTTCATTATCGTTGCGGCATACTCACCCGAAACTCCGCGGTTATAGAAAGACAGTTTAATGTTTTCCGCAACAGCCTGTCCGATCAATCCGGCGGCATCGGCACAGAGCGGCAGAACCAGACGGGCAATGCCGCAGTCTTTCGCAAGCTGCAGTGTTTTTTCCATGTCCGCCGGAACACCCGGCATACGCAGTCCGGAAACGGAAATATTCTTCCCTGCAAATTCACGGACGGCGGTCTGAAGTTTTTCAGACGGCATGAGATGTGCGGGTTTGCCTTCGATGAAATCAAGTTCGACGCAGCCAATCCCGGAACGGTGCAGGTTATCGATGATTTCCGGGACATATCTTCCGGACAATGCAGAGGATGCCGCCAGATTGAAATCTTCTTTTTTCATGGCATCTCTGAATATTGCGGCCCGCTGGGAAACGCAGTCGGCGCATTCCGGATTGTCGCAGAGACAGAAAGCCTGGTCAAGACTGCCGGCGCCGGCAAGGACTTCAATCAGATCCTGTGATTTGATCAATCTTGTTACGGCATTGCCTATTTTACCGGTTTTCATCTTGCCGCTCGCCCTGAGGATTTTGTCCAGTCCGATGAAATCCCTGTGCGGACCCGGATAATATTTCCAAGTCTTCTGCACCTCGCCTTCCGGAGTTTTAACAATATCTGAAACCGGATTAAGATATGCCAGTTGGAGCAATGCCTCAACCGAATGCATGGTGGTATTCCTATCCTGATCCACGCCAAGCAGACAGATATGTCCGCCGAGTCCGGCAATTTTCAGATAAGGCGAATTTTCACCGTGAACCGTGTCGGCCTTCCAATGGTCGGCGCATATTTTTTGCGCATCCGCCCCTATGGCGGCAACCGTGCCTTTCGGACAGTCGCTGACAACTGCGTCCGGACGCCCTTTTACCGTAACTGTAAGGATTCCCAAATCCCCGAAAACCGGCACGACCAGCGTGCCGGTTGTGCCCAACGTCTCCAGAAAGGCATCTACCACCGCCTCCGCACCGCCCTCAACGTTTCCAATGCTTGCCAGAGAACTGTGGAGAAGGACGATATCCCCCTGTTTAAGACCCAATGTCCTCAGCCCCTGTTTGATTTCGTCCTTGTTCATGTTGCCGGTTCCTTTATGGGAACCTCTAAAAATTGGCATATGGCGCGAGACAGGAGATTATGGAGAGCCGACAAGGAGCAAACGCCAGGAGCAGCCCCGTTGCGGGCTGTGACTGGATTTGCGACGATGGCGGAATCCATAAGAATCTGTCTCCCTTCGGGTTGCGGATCTTTTTGGCTCAAGAAAGAATGTTCTTCTCTTGGCGTATCGCTTGATACGCCTTCGTTCAGAAATTCTTTTTGAGCTTTCAAAAATCTTCCGCAACGCGCCAAATGCGAATTTTTAGAGGTTCCCTTTATTGTAAAACTTCCTTATCCATGAGCCGTCGGCTCTTTGGACTGCGGCGCACCTGTGCCGCTCTTAGATCTCTTAAGATAAACCAAAATGGCGCAAACACCGCAAATAAAGAATCTCCTGACGCCATCCTATCCCAGCCGCAAGCAACTGGACACTTTCGGCGGAAGTCCTTCCGCACAGAAAATACATGGAGCCGACCAGACGGTCAGCGTTCCCGGGAACGCCAAGCGTCTGCTTGGCTTAAAAATATGCGGAAAGACTTCCGCCAAGCAAATCTGGGTATTACGGATGACCTCCCCCGCCTCACGCCGGGCCGGAGACTCTTTATAACAAAAAAAAATCAAAGCCGCAAAAGGTAGGGACGGCTCTCCGTAGCCGTCCGCGGCGCGTTACGGAGAACGCGCCCTACCTAAACATCGACAAAAACATTTGCTATAATTTTCCGCAAGGGGCTATTCAGCCTATTTCTTCCTGACCTTTTCAGCGGCGTTCCGGATGCCGGTGATCATGTTTTCCACATCGGCATCTGTCAATCTCGGATGCATTGGCAGATTGGTTTCACGCTTGTAGAAGAACGCGTTTGCGTGAGGGCACTGATTCTGGTCATACCCCATCTTCTGCAGACCGGTGAAATGGTATGTCGGCTGATAATGCAGGATAGTCTGGATGCCTTCCTCCTCATACAGCACTTTCATGAATTCATCCCTGGTCGCGCCGAGTTCCTTCTCTTCCACGCAGATGGTGTAAAGATGAAACACATGCTTGCAGTCTTTGGGTTCGTAGACAGTTGTGATACCTTTGATGCCCTGGAGTCCGGCTGTGATTTTGTGCCCTATCGCGCGTCTTTTCTCAGTCAGCATGTCGATTTTATCCACCTGAACACATCCTACCGCCGCCTGAATCTCGTTCATGCGATAATTGTTGCCCCAGTGACCGTTCCAGTCATTGACATCGAAGTGCGACGGAATCCAGTATTGAAGGGGTGAGGTCTTCTTGCAGACGGTTTTCCCGAAAGTCCATTCATTCACGCCTGCCTCCCTGTCATGGGTGAGGTTCATGCAGCGCAGGGTTTCAATCCCTTTGGCGAACTTATCGTTGTTCGTGGTGATCATTCCGCCTTCGCCGCAGGTGGTGATGTTCTTCAGCGAATGGAATGAAAACACTCCGACGTCGCCGATGGAACCGGCTTTCCTGCCCTTGTATTCCGCGTACGGGGAGTGGGCACAGTCTTCCAACACCAGCAGATTATGCTTCTTAGCGATTTCCATGATCGGATCCATGTCCACCATCAGTCCGGCGTAATGAACCACATAGATCGCCTTGGTCTTCGAAGTGACAAGTTTGGCGACTTCCTTCGGATCGATATTGAATGTCTTCGGATCAATGTCGGCGTAAACCGGAATCGCGCCTTCCTTGAGGATGACCAGAGACGTTGCGATAAAGGTGTTGGGGGTGACAATCACCTCATCGCCTTTCTTAATGTCGAACACCTGCGTGCAAACATGCATTCCCGTGGTGCAGTTGGATACGGCAAAAGCGTGTTTGACACCGCACATCGCCGCGAATTTCTTCTGGAATTCAGCGGTTTTGGGCCCCATCGTCAGCGTATCCTGCTTCATCGCCGCAAGAACAGCGTCCTCCTCCTCTTTTCCATAAATGGTGCCCATGAAAGAATACGGGACTTTCAGCTTAACCCCGTCCCCGGTGGCATAGGAACTGGTGATGCCGCCATCGGTTTCGCCTCCGGTAATGTGTTTCTTGTCGACTTCTTTTGATGCTGCCATTTTCAACTCCTTTTCTTATTGTTTTAGAGATTTTACTATTCTATTTCTGCGACGACCCTGCACGGGATCTGGGTGATTCCCCGGACTGGCAGAGGCATGACGGTTAACTTTATTTCCGAAACTGTCAGCCTGTCAAGATTCACAGGATGGCAGACCGTAGAAACTCCTGCTTGAAAAAGTTTATGGAAAACTCCGAGAAGCGCCCTGCTTTCATAGATATCTGAAACCAGCAACTCAACCTTCCGGGCGATTATCCATTCAACCGCATCCAATTCCAAAAAAACCGAACGTTTATTGATTCCATAAAACTGACGCCCGCCGAGCGCATTGATGACCAGCGCGTCACCCGGACGTATTTCAGCCGCACAGGCGCCGGCAAGTTCCGCAGCCGTGACTCCGCCGGACTCATCGGAACGGTCAAGCCGTACCACCACGGCGCGACGCCGGTATATTTTCTCCAGCGGATAATTCGCGGCATCCTGACCATCGTCGGTTTCCGCAATGTGCCCGGGCAGATCCAGATAGGTTCCCGCCTCGGAGCTCATGGTGAACTCATAGACCAGCCCGGTATATTCTACGCCTGGCGATTTCAGGCGGACATCACTGCGCTGGGTCTTAAAAAGATTTCCGCCCGGCTCAAAAGTTAAATCGATGATTTCCATGGTGTTTCAAAGTGACAGTATTTTAAGCTTGTTGTTATTTTTAATTTCCACCGCGGTTCCGTTCCGCCGGGCTTTTGCGGCGGTGGCAATCGCCTTTTTCAGCGCCGGAACTGCATTCTTCAGGATTTCATCGTTGATTTTTTTACCGGTTGCGGCGGACGATTTTTCCGGATATCCCATCACTCCGACCTTCACGTCGGCGCGCTGCACCGTGAATGGAATCTCCTCATTCAATCCGGTGAATGACGTGCGTTTCTGGTAGGAGTCCGGATCATTGCGCAGCATTTCCGCCACGCCGGGATTGTCCAGCACGACTTTTTTCCGCACGACTTCCGGAGTCCAGTACTTGATCAGGGAAGTTTCGGCATTTGCCGCATGGTAGTCGCGTGACTCAAACATTTTCCGCCAGGTCGGGGAAAAATCCCAGAGCGATATCATCATGACCATCGTGTCGCGCAATGAGGGGTTGAGCCATTTCAGGATGCGAAGTGATTCCTTGAGATGGAACAGGCTTTCACTGCCGCCATGCCCCGGCAGAATGATGATGTTCCTGAACCCCTGCAATGACAGCGATTCGATGATCTCTCCGACCATATTGGAAAAAGTGTTGGGTTTCACATTGATGGTGCCGGTCAGCATGCCGCCGGAAAAACAGTAATTCAGGGTAGGGGCAACGATACAGCCAAGTTTTTCCGCGAGTTTCGCACCCATGATTCCCGCATTCCGGATGTCAGTGTCCAGCGGCAGATGATAACCGTGCTGCTCCACCACTCCGTATGGCAGGATAATCGTCTGGTTTGTCTTCAGATATTCCTGAAGCTCATTAACTGTCATCTCTCCCATTTTCACCGTATCCATTATGACCTCCATTTATTTATTAGTGTATCATTTCATGATAATATCATATCACTGAAAACAATATTTTCACCATTTTGCAAATATATTCTTGATTATTTTGATTATTTGCAGTATATATGATACATAAACGTATTACAAAAGGACCCCTGCAATGAGCAAAAAGAAACATATCCGCAATGAAATCTTAAAGTGTCTTTGCCGCAGCGGGCAAATGACCAGGACGGACTTTGTCCGGCAGACGGGCATTCGTCCGGCAACAGTGTTTGAAGTCGTCGATGAACTGAAGAAGGACGGGATAATTTCGGAACTTGACAGGAAGGGGAAGAAAACCGGACGCGTCTCGCCGTCGATAACGTTCAACATGGATTATTCATGGCTGCTCGGGATTGATTTCCAGTCAAAAAGATCGATTGGGGCAATCACAGACCTGAACGGGAAGATGATCGCCTCTGCGGAGGTTCCTGGGCTTTCCCGCAGGGGGATTGAAGACTGCCGCAGCGAAATAAAGACGCTGCTGACCGCATTGAAGAAACAGGTCGGGCCTCGCTGGAACAGTATCGCCGGTGTCGGATTTTCCGATCCCGGCCTTGTCGACATTGAACACGGAATATCGCTGAGGGCTGTCAATCTGCCGGGCTGGGAAAACTTCAACAGCGGAGCCTGGCTGCGGAAAATGACAGGTCTCAAACACATCCTGATTCTGCCGGAAACCATTGTCGGCACGTATATGGAATATTACAGCAGATACCCGGAACCTCCGGAAAGCCTTTTTTATATAAGGATGGGAACCGGCATCGGCGGCGGGTTTGTCAAAAAAGGTGTCTTTTTTGTGGGGGACAACTGCCGCGGAATGGAAGTCGGACATATTGTCATCATGCCGGATGGGCCTTTATGCCAGTGCGGCAACCGCGGCTGTCTGGAAGCCATCGCCGGGGAGGCCGGGCTCAGGCGCAGGGTTGCGGAACTCATCAGCAACGGGGTGAACACAGGATTGAAAACGGAGAAATTTTCAATCGGAACTTTCTGCGAACTTGCCGGTCGCGACAAAGCCGCCAAGATGCTGGCGTATGACGTGAGCGGTAAAATCAGCAATGCGCTTTCCACCGTTGTGACACTGCTGAATCCGGCAATGATCGTCCTGAGCGGGGAACTCGCCGGTCTGGGGAACATACTTACAGACAGCATAAAACGTGAACTGCCGTTGCGCTGCATACCCGGCGCCACCGACAACCTCGCCATAGAAATATCCACCCTCGACGAATACGCCACCGCAAGAGGCGCGGCATTGATGCTCCGGGAGAAAATTCTCCTGGAGCAGACAGGCAAAAAGTAAAGGAAACTCGCGCCTTATACTGTTTCCAGCTCGGGCATCGGGTTCTGCTTATGACATTTTTCGATTACCGCTATCTGCCGGCGGACTTCCTGCTGTGTCACAGCAAGCGGGGCGCCGTTGACGATTGTTTCATAAAGCCTGCTATAGAAACGTACCGCCATGTAATCAAACGTACCGACCTCTTCGGGAGAGGCATCCCATTTTTCTGGGTACCACTTGAGTTGTTCCTGACAATACGCCAAATTCGGCAGAGGTCCGGTTATCAGTTTCTGTTCAGGGGCCTCTTCAGGCTTGAAGTATTTCCAGTCAATATGCTTCATATCGCCTGTAAGTCCCCCGTTTGTGCCATAGACCTGATAGGTATAGGACGGGTACGCACAGCATGAGGATATCTCCAGATCAATTGTCGGATGTCCTTTCCCGTGAAGTATGAGTTTCACATGGTCTTCTGCGTCACCGAAGGAATTCGCCTTGTCCATGATGCAGAAAACCTCGGGATCGGCATCTCCGAAAAGCTGGAGCGCCTGGTCAAGCGGATGCGGACCAGTATTCCTGAGATTTCCGGCATTCATGCATTGAAGGGTCTGCCAGTCCCAGCGTCTGGCAAAACCGTTAAATGCAATTTTAACCATTACGATCCTGCCGAGCACGCCTGACTTTATGACTTCCCTGACCTTGGTGAAGTATGGGGCGAAACGGGACTGCTGATAGATAGCGAAAATCTTGCCCGACTCCGCAGCTTTTTTAATCAGGGTGTCAACTTCGGACGCCCTGCGTGCGAGCGGTTTTTCCGTGAGCACGTTAAAGCCGGCGGCAAGAATTTTCTTGGTGAGCGGAACATGCTGTTCGCTCGTGCTCGCGTTTACAATAAGGTCAAGACTCTTGTCTTTGAGCATTTTCCTGTAATCGGTGTAGACGGCGCATCCGGTTTCTTTCCGGGACAACTCGCATCTTTCCGGAATCCGGTCGCACACTGCGGCGACTTCAAATTTATCTTTCACTAGGTTGATGATGGTGTTCGCATGGATGTTCCGTCCGCTGCGCCCCTGCCCTATTATTCCAACACGGATCTTCTCCATTTTTCCTCCTTTAAAATTACTGTTTTCACTACTGAAATATGATTTATTTTTTCATTCGAATGAAAAAATATTCAACAATAAAACTCAAACTCCGTAATAATCATTCAAGACACGCTGAAGTTTACCTGCACACCTAAGGCGTACAAGCCTCAGGCAGCGCCTTCGGTTTACGCGCCTCAGGCGTGCGACCAGGGCTGTGAACTCCAATTTAATTGTTTCAGTCGTTAGCTGTTAGCTGTTAGCTGTTAGCTGTTAGCTGTTAGCTACGAGCTACGACCTACGAGCTACGACCTACGACCTACGAGCTACGAGCTACGACCTACGACCTACGACCTACAAGCTACGAGCTACGAACTTTTCCTCTCCGATTCTTTTCTGAATAACTGGTCACTGGTCACTCTCCTAGCGGTAAACCGTCTCCGTCTTGCCGCTCTGAAGTGAACGTTCCGCCGCATCGAGCATCGCCATAACCTCAACGGTGTCATCAATATTGAAGCTTGCTTCGCCTGTACGGAAAAACTTTTCAATTTCCCGCATTATCCTTGTATATAAACTTCCCGATTCTACGGAATATGATACCGCCACTTCCGAATTGCGTAATGTCCCACCGTAGAGCCATACGCCTTTTGTGAGTTCGACAACGCCTCTCCTCTTATCAGGATAATCCACAATCGCCACAACTCCTGCGCCGTCCGCCCTGACAGTGACGCATGCCGCGCCTCGGCCCATGGCTCTTTCAAGCATTTCAAACGCATGGACACCATACCATACTACGGAACTTCCGGCCGGTGCTATTCCCAGAGGACCGTAGATATTCGCCTGTGTCGGCTTCAACACCTCCGTACAGGTTTTAATGAGATTCGCATCGAACCGGAGGGACGAGGCCGAAATCACATTGACCTTGTTTTCCTTTGCCAGGCGTACAATTTCCAAACCGTTTTCGATGTTGTCCGCGAGCGGCTTATCGAGGAAAACAGGTTTTCCCAATGCCGCGCATTTCTTAAAGTACCCGAGATGATATGACGCATCGTTTATTTCAAGCATGATCGCGTCGCATCCCTTCACGGCATCGTCAAAATCCGTCGTGACCCTGATGCCCCAGGCTTCGAGCTGTTTCTGCCGCGCATTCAGTCCGTCCTCATTCTGAAACGGTGTCGAAAACCGGAGACACGCGGTAACGCAGAGACCACTTACTTTCTGATCTGCGGGACAGTCCGGAGCCTGAATCCTCCGTGCAAACTCAATCGTGTGACTTGTGTCAAGCCCTACCAATGCGACCTTGATTTCCTTCGCCATGACAATATCTCCTTTATTTTAATGTTTTCCTTTATGGAAGATCATTTAACCACGAAACACACTAATTATACGAAAAAAACACAACTAAAGTTGTGAAATCCAACAATACTCCCGAATTTACGCACTTCCGAACTCTAGAACTTCCCCGTCACGTCTCCCCGTTTTTCCTCTTCGGGAATATCAGCAGGTGTTCCGGGCCCTTGTCCCTGCCCTCGACAATACTCATGAGCTTATCTATTGATGTTGACAGCACAAGCCTGTCATCCTGTATGTAACTGGTCACGTCGGCACCCCATACGTTGGAGGGATAGGAATTGTCGAAATCGCTGTAGAACAGGTCTTTTTTCCACGTCATATTGTTGCTTCTCGCCCAGAATGCGACAGCGCCGGTATGAGAGAGAGAGTCTGAAACAATGATAAAAGGCCGGGCTTTTTTCTGCGACAAATGGTTGTCGATGGCTTCTATCTTTTCCTTGAAGTCCAACGGCATGTGGATGATTTCGTAAAACCGCTTCTTTGCGCGACACGCATCGATGAATCCGCTTTCCCGGTAACCTGCCACCAAACTTCCGCCCTGCGCCTCACGCACGCTCAGGAAACAGGGGGCTGTCTTTGGAAACGCAGATATTCGTTCAGCCGTAATTTCCCGGTACGCCCCCCTGTGGTCGGTGGAGACGCAATTAAAACCCTCTATGGTGCGGTTTATTATCACCTGGGGGAGCTTGTCCTTGAAATCCTGTATTCTACTGAGAACCGATTCCTCCGGCCTGTACCAGAGAAGCCCGTCAAATTTCAAAAGCGTGGAAAACGTGGATTTCCCGGAAGCCTTTGAAAAAGGTACATAGGTGATCCTGCCGCTAATCTCCGGGAATTCGGATGTTATGTTCGAATCGGATATCAACGCAAGACGTCTCGAATAGGTCCGTATCCTGCTGACATAAGTTCCCGATCCCTGCCGCGACACCAGTGTCCCGTTTGCAACGAGGAATTCAATACAGCGGTCAACGGTGGCCCTCGCCACGCCGAAACTTTTCGCGAGTTCAACGCGAGTGGGAATGGGCGCGCCGGAAGAGTATTCCCCCGATTCCACCCTGCCCCTAATCTTCCTGGCTATTGAAATATACTGCTTGACCATGACTGAAACCTATGCTTATTTTTAGAATATATATTTGCATAGGCGACTTGTCAAATGAGACAATTTCAAAATCGCCTCTTTTACCAGACCGACTGGCGTCGGGAATAGATTGACTGTATGAAGCCGAGCAATGCCATTGTCACAACCGTGAAAGTTCCGCCGTAACTGATCAGCGGCAATGGGATTCCCGTAATCGGCATAATCTTGATTGTCATCCCGATATTGACAAATGAATGCGCGAAAAATACGCCTGCGATTCCGGCCGCAATGTACCTGCCGAAACTGTCAGGCGCAAAAACTGCGGCCCGCAGGCATGAAACTATCAGGAGAAAATACAGGAGGACAACTGCAACCGAACCGGCGAACCCGGACTCTTCGGCAATTACCGAGTAGATGAAATCCGTGTATGAGACATTCTTCGGCAGGAATCCGAGCGTGTGCTGGGTGCCCCGCATAAACCCCTTGCCGTACGCGCCCCCGCTCCCTACTGCGAGTTGCGATTGAAGACTGTTCCACCCCCGGTTATCCGGATCCCGTTCGGGATTCATGAAGACCAGTATCCTCTCCTTCTGGTATTCTTTCAGGAACGGATAGACTGCGGGAACTGAGGCGCACGCCAGAAATAGTCCGAGGAAAATCCATTTCCATTTCAGCCCGGCCACTATGAGGATCGAACAGATCATGGGAATGAGGACAATGCCGGTCCCAAGGTCGGGTTCCGCCACGATCAGCAGAAAAGGGATTCCGCATACTATCCCCAGAAGGACCAGGTTGTGAAACTTATTTATGTCGAATCCCCTGATTGACAGCATCCAGGCGGCAACCAGAAGAAGGCCGAACTTCGCGAATTCAGACGGCTGAATGCTTATCCCCCCAACCGAAAACCACCTTCTAGCCCCGTTGAGTTCAACTCCTATCACAAGAACCAGCACAAGCCCGATCAGGCAAACCACATAGAAAAAAGGCGTAAAAAGCGCCAACTTGCGATAATCGAAAAAAAACGTCATGAATATCCAGACCGCAAATCCCACAGCCATCCAGACAAGCTGTTTTTTCCACAGAAGGGATGCCCTGAACCCCACCTGCTGACCTGTTCCATAAATGAAGAAAATACCTATGGTGAGAAGACATATCATCGCAATAAGCTGAATGAAATCCACTCTGCCTATTATTGACAGTGCAACGCTCTTGAAGGATCCGGCTGAATCATCTTTATATGCCATTTGAAAAACACAGCCTTAAATCAGATTTTCATTTTGTTCTCATACATGAGGTTCATAACCTTTTCCCGGACAATAAGGAGCCGTGCCGCATGGTCATCCATTCTTGCAGACAGTTCAGGCTGGGCTGCAACAACATTGTTCGTCAGGCCGACAATATCATTTATCGTGGAATTGAGACGCTTGCAGTTCGCAATCACAAGGGACGGCATATCCACCGGAATCTCCATTACTGCGACAACCCTGGAGAGAAGAATCGCATAAAGACAAATGCCATTGAGTCCGCAATTCATGACCTCCCTTTTGAACGACGTCGAGTACAATCTTGTCCATGACAGGGAAAGATCCAAGACTTTCCTGTAAATATCGGCCTCTTTCATGTTGCTCCAGTCCTCCGGAAGAAGGAAATCATCTTCACAGTCTTCGCAGGTGCATTCAAAAAGCATGTCGTAAAGTTCGTTCGCCTCTGGAAGGGATTTCTGCAACTTCCGCACCCGTCCAAAGAGAATCTCCTCTTCGTCCGGCAGGTCTATGTATCTGGGCAGTTCGCGCATATAGGTGTTTATGCACTGATCCTCCTCGCGGAAAATGCTTTCCCACTTGAATTCATCCCACTTTTTCACATCTTCAGCCATTAATAGTCCATAGTCGTTAGTTGTTAGTTGATAGTCGCTAGTTGCCAAACAGTCGTTCAAGTCGTTCAAGTCGTTCAAGTCGTTAATGTCGTTTGATTCGCGTACGATTTCAACGTGCAACGGTTTCAACGAATTCAACGTCTGTCCTTTGTCACTCGTCGGTCACTGGTCACTGGTCGCCTGACAGGCTTTTCCTGGCAAGGAACTTGAGCGCATCAACTTTCGGAGCATCGCCCCAGAGGCTTTCGAGCTGATACTGCTCCCTCATTTTAGGGGAAAGGACATGGACGATGACACTTCCGAAATCAATGACAGTCCACTGGCTTGCGGCCGTACCGTCGATCGCGCGCGGTCTTACACCCATCTTTGTGCGGACTTCGCGGGCGATGCTGACGGCAATCGCCGACAGATGCGGAATTGAATTACCCGTGCAAAGGACAAAATAATCCGCAATCACGGACAATCCTGAAAGTTTGAGCGTAATGATGTTCTCCGCCTTATGGTCATCTGCGGTTTTCGCACATGTGAAAGCCAGTTCCTCAGGTCTTCCGATAACATCAGCCTTCACTGTCTTCGCAGGCGCCTTAACTGTCTTCTTGACGGGTTTAACCGCTTTCTTGACTGGTTTAGCTATTGTCTTAGTGGCCATTTACTCTCCTCCAAATTAGTTTATTTTCGCCTATAAATCTTTTCCCCAATGATATACTTGAAGACATCCGGAGCCAGCAGGTCGCCGACATCCTCGCCTTTTATTATTTTACCTCTTATGTCTGTTGAAGCAAAATCATGGAAAGGCATCGGCAATATATAGCCAAGAAGCTTTTCAGCAACTTCATCGCTCCAGTTTAAGCAAAGTTCTTCCATTGAGGGCATATATCCTTTACGCGGATAAACAATCAGGCGCCAGTTTTGGACAAGCTCCTCCGCCCTGTGCCAGGTATGGAGGAGTTTCAGGCTGTCGCTCCCGATCAGCAGTTTTATTTCCGAACCGGGGCGTAGTCTTGAGAATTCAAGCAGCGTGTCGAAAGTGAAGGAGGGACCAGTCCTCCCGCTTTCAATATCGGAAATCTCGAACTTGTCGTTCCCGTTCGTCGCAAGTTTAAGCATGTCCATACGGACATTGAATCCGGAAACTGGCGAATCCGGCTTGTGCGGCGGCCTGAATGCGGGCATAAATATGACCTTGCTGGCCGCCCCGGATGAAATCACATCCCCGGCAATCCCAACATGCCCATTGTGCGGGGGATCAAACGTCCCCCCGAAAACGGCGATGACTTTATTTCCGATTTCCAATTTCCGATTTCCAATTTTTAATTAAAATGTAGCACAGGCGTCTCGCCTGTTTTAATTCTTTCTTGAAGCACAGGAGAGACGCCTGTATCACGCTCTTTAAATTAAGCCGGCAGGTTGCCGGCGTTCCTTCATTAAAATTCCGCCGAAAAAAATATTACCTATTCAATCCAGTTTATCCTGTTATCCTGTCAATTTTCCAATTGATGATTTTCCATCTTCACACTCCCACACTCTAGAACTCTAGAACTCCAGAACTCCAGAACTCCAGAACTCCAGAACTCTAGAACTCCAGAACTTCCCCTCACGTTTTCAGTCTCGGATCAAGAATGTCGCGGAGCGAATCTCCGAGAGTATGAAGTGCCAGCACCAGGAAAAACATGAATCCGGTGGCTCCGGCGACTTCCCACCAAACCCCCTGCCAGAGACGCTGCTGACCGTCCGCAATCATCACGCCCCAGCTCGGTTCAAGCTGGACACCGAGACCGAGATAGCTCACAATGACCTCCGTCATGACCGCATAGGCGAAACGGATCGTGAAATAAATGATGATAAGATGGAAAAGATTTGGAATCACATGGCGCATGACAATTTTAAACGGGGAAAACCCGAGGGCTTTCGCAGCCTGCACATAAGCGGTATTCTTGAGTTTCATCGCTTCCGCCCGGACAACGCGGCACAGGCTGACCCAGCCCGTAAGTCCGATTCCGAGATAAACCGCCACCATTCCGGGGTCGGCATGGAAGAATGCGGACGCGTGATTGAACATTTCCGCAAGCGGGGGGTAAAGGAATCCTTTTGTGACAAGAAGTGCGAACGCCAACACGAAAAGCAGGGTTGGCATTGAAGCGAACGTGCTGTAGACCCAGACTGCAACATCGTCAATCCAACCTCCGAAATAACCGCCCGCGGCACCCAGTGCGACCCCTATGAATACTGCGATGAAAGACGAGAATATCCCGATTTTCACAGCCGTCCGGCTCGCGTGCATGGCCCTCCAGAAAACATCCCTGCCCTTGTAATCTGTTCCGAGCCAGTGCAAACCAGAGGGAGGCAAATACGCATTCTCAATGCTTCCTTTTTCATACTGCGGGACAATTTTCATTTCGGAGCAGTACAGCGCATACATTTCGCTGAAGAACGCAAACGAGAAATACAGGCAGAGAAGCACAAGCGCCACGGCTGAAAACTTATCTTTCATCAGGCGTTTAACGACATTTAAAATACTTATATTGTTTTCCATGGGTGGAAATCGCTTCCGTCGAATATCTTACTTGTTTATTTTTTCATTATGAAAAAATATAGCATGCTGGCTCACTTCACGCATTTATAGACAAACGCGGGGGGGAGGTTTTTCCAGATGGTCCTTGAGGATTCCACCGTATCGAAATGTGTCCTGAGCAGTTTTCTTATGCTCAATCCGCCGGGCATGATCTTACCTTGGAGATACCCGTAAGTTGTAAGTACCCCACCCTTTGAAAGGGAGCTGTAAATCGCATCGAGAAGCTTGTGCTGGAGTTCCGCAGGAAAAGAAGCCCACGGCAATCCGGAAACAACAACATCGGCCGAATCCATCCCCTCCCGCTTCATGAGTTCAGAGAGATTCTCGACACTTTCATTATATATTTTCACCTCGGGGAACTTTTCCGTAAGATGCATGTGCATCCTGGGATTGAGTTCTACAAGAAAATACTTGGTTCCGGGCGAAAGCAGCTTGAGGATATGAGCCGTGAAAACACCGCTCCCGGGTCCGACCTCTACGACAGCCTTCGCCTTTTCAATGCCAATGCCCGCAGTCATGGCCTTCGCAAGATGTTTTGAACTGGGCATTACTGTACCCACCCCGCCGGGATCCCG
>CAMCYE010000050.1 GCA_945883805.1 Victivallis vadensis
TTCTGTGCTGTCACTGCGGTGATTGCGGAGCAGCCGAAAACCCCATAAGAGGCGAAGGTCCTGAGATCGGCCTGTATTCCAGCCCCTCCCCCACTGTCACTGCCTGCTATTGTCAGGGCGACCGGTATTTTTCTTGTTTTTTTATTCAAAGCATCTCCTTCAATTGACAGATTGTAACCGCTTAGATTTTTCCATTCCTTGAAATGCTGGCAGTTAACGCATTATTGCGTGTTGTCATTAATTTCCAAAAGAACAGCCAATAATGGCTTATTTGCCAATTTCCACCAAAATTCAAATTCTAACAGTTTTCTGGCTCGGCGGAAGTCTTTCCGCACTGAAAATGCTTAGGAGCCGACCAGACGGTCAGCGTTCCCGGGAACGCCAAGCGTCTGCTTGGCTTAAAAAATGTGCGGAAATATTTCTAGGTTGACGGATGATAACTATAAGGTGCTTGAAAAGGGGGTAGCACAGACATTCCTGTCTGTGACAGAAAATGAAAAATATCCGCTTGCTGGGAAAACTCATAGATCTGTCCGATTCCGGGATTCTGAAAAAGTTTGACCGCTTTAATCCGGATGATTGGATCGTTGTGGGTAAGCCTAAGTGGACGGTTACAGGCTCTTCAATTATTGGCGGCCCGGATCCGGACACGCATGGTCAGCTTTTTTACAAGACCCCTTATTCGGGCGATATGGTCATGGAGTTCGACGCCAAGCTGATTGCCCCCTCGGATCACGATTTAGTCTGGTGGTATCGCACGAGTTTGACAACTCAGCCATGGGGCAGGGGATACCTGGCCGCCCTGGGAGGATGGTTCCGTAACCGTGCGGGTATTGAATCGGTGCCGGATTTTGCGCTTTCTGCAACCAGCAGTTCATGTCCGGTGCTGTCCGATAAATGGTATCATATTGTCAGCGGTGCGGTAGGCAACCATCATTTTATCGAGGTGGACAATTCGGTGATCTTTGAATTGACGGATCCCAATCCCCTGCCGGACAGCCATGTCGGGCATTTCGGGTTTGGCATTTACCAGTCACATGTGGAATACAGCAACTTGACAGTCTACGCCCCGAAATGGCGGAGCGCGGAAGAAAAGTATTAGCTTTTCCTCTTGTACCAGAGGTGGCAGAGGCGTTTGCTGCGGACGCCGAACGGGAAGATTGCGAAGAACGCAAAATTGAGGATGATCCAGTTTATCGAATGCCATTCGAATTTTCTTCCGGATGTGATGGCCGGTATTTTCAGGATGATGAATTTCCTGCCGTTTCTTTTTCCCCATTTGCGGAGTTCCTTGGAAAATGTGATTTCCTCCGAAGCGTAAAGCTTCTCGTCGAATCCGCCGGTCTCCTGCCATGCGTCCTTCCTGCAGAAGAGAAAGGAGCCGGCCGCCATGGGATAGAACCTGACTGCCGTGTTCCATGTCCATAGGAGGATTTTTCCGGAGAATGGGATTCGTCTGTCAAAACTGATCCGGGTTCCGCCACCGCAGATGTGTTTTTCTTCAAGACAGATGAGCGCATCCTCTATGAGTTCTGTCGTTACTGTAGTGTCGGCATCGACAAAGAAAAGATATTTGCCGGAGGCCGCTTTTGCGCCGGAATTCCTGGCTCTGGCGATGCAGTTCACCTTTTCAAAGACGACCCTGGCCCCTTTGGATTCTGCGAGATCCGCAGTCCCGTCGTCAGAGTTGTTGTCAACCACTATTATTTCGCCGTTGAAACGTGCGGAAAGTTTTTCTTTCACCGCAAGAAGGCTGTCAATGGTGCGCCCTATGTATTTTCCTTCGTTGTATGCCGGAACTATGAGTGAATAATGCATTGTGTTTTTCCCGATCTTAAAGAATCTCGTTGTCAAGCTTGTCTGCATTAGGAATTTCAAAGTGACCAGCGACCAGCGACCAGCGACCAGCGACCAGCGTTGCGATCCTTGGCCGCCTGACTTAACATTAAGGGATTTCAACGTTTATTGATTATTATACTTCTGCATTCGATATTCGGCTGTTCGATATTCGATTGTCCCGTAACTGGTTTCCCGACGATGCAGCAGTCGCAGTCGCCATGGCATTTTTCACAGTGGTTTTTGAAGACGTACATGGCTCCCTGGAACGATGCGGAATCCATGATGATCTTTTTCAAACGCTGTGGCGGCATGAACCATTTGTGCGCGGCGATTCTGACGACCCTGTTCATCTGGGGCAGAGGCAGGTGCATCCATGTGTCAAACGAGAAGTCCTTTAGCCGGTTGTTCCGGTTGATTGCCGCATAGGCGTGTAGCGATGGCATTAAGACGTTTGCTGAAAGGTCAATCATTCTGGACCTGCCGAGGACGGAGGACGGTTTTGAAGTTCTGGAGAAGAAGTTGATATAATTGTCCCAGATTTCATGGCTGCATTTTATTTCATCCGACAGGAAACGGGAGAATTCCTTTTCTGAGATTCCGTTTCCGGTCTTTCCGGAGAGAAACGCGAGAGGCGAATTTGAGAAGAGTCCGAGCATGACGGAGATGGCGGCGATTCTCCGTTCCGGCATATTGAGCGGGCGCACTCCGGCTTTAACCCATTTTATCTCTTTTCGCGCTTCGACTCTTGTCTCCCACCAGATGGTCCATATTTTTTTCACGAAAGTTTTCATTCCGGTGTCAAGCTCAGACGAGGCCGGATCCGGCAGGAAACCAGATTCGCCCCATAGTATCGCCTCGGCGCGGGCGGATGAACAGGTGTCATCGTATTCCCAATAGCGATTGAACAGTTCAATGAAGGATTCGCGGTTTTTCTTGTAGCCACAGGCTTCGAACATGAGTTTTAAACAGGTTTTTTCAGTGCCGGAACCGATCATTTCAGCCATGATGGCGCGCGACTTTTCCTCAAACCTGGCTTTGCCTGCCTTGACAAAAAAATCATGAAGGGAATTGTCATTGCAGGAGGAGAAGAAATCAACACACCTGCCGTTCGGGAACTTTTCTGATTCCGTCAGGGGGAATTCCGATATCATGTCGGGGTTGATTATGACAGAAGGGATCCCGGGCAGTCGGTTCTTGTCCGCTTCGTTTTTATCGGCAGGCCCCGTCACATGCAGGATAACCCTGTTGTAATTGGCGTCGGTGTGATGTTTGTGCGCATACCAGTCCGACGGGGAGCAGTGGACTTCTATGTCGCCGGTGATTTCGTTTCCGCCAATGATGATTTTTGCATTTTTGAAATCAGGACCCTGCTCGAAGTTCCAAGTGCCGGGATGGATGACGGTCATGATCCGGTTGTCCGCTGTCCGTATTTGCGTGCCTGGTTCCGTGTTGTTCCAGGCTGACTGCAGTTGTTTTTCTTTGAACTTGTCGTCGTTTTCAGATAATGCAGGCATTTCCTGTAATCCTTGATTTTGCACGTGTGTATGTATATCTTAAATAAGTTTAATTCAACGCATAGGAATTTCAAAGTGTCCAGTTACCAAGTGACCGAGAGGCCAAGTTTTAAAGAAAAAGACACAAATGAAGTTGTGAACTCCAACATATTCGATGTTTTGCATTTTTCAAAAACTTTGTGCCTCTGTGCCTTTGTATCTCTGTAACTATCCTAAAAAAGTTGCGGCCCTTGGCCGCCTAATCCAATAAACAACCTGATAATATTTGGTGTGTGGTGTTTATGTCAAGCCTTATGAAAGTTTATTTTGCCTTAACATTGTTTTTTATTGCTGCTGACGGGATGTGCGGTTCCGAGCCTGTGAATCCACGGATGACTCCTGTTGTAATGGCGGTATCCGAGGTTCTTCCTTCCGTAGTCAACATAGGTACAGAAAAGATTGTTTCAAGGGCGGGCTCGCCTTCTGGCGAAAATGATCCGTATGAGAACATGTTCAGGGATTTCTTTGCGGAGCAGGGGCCGGTGAAGACGACCTCCCTCGGAAGCGGAAGCTTCATTGATCCTTCCGGACTTGCCATCACCAATTCCCATGTTGTCAGCAGGGCCACAAGGATAACTGTCACCCTCGATGACGGAACTCAGTATCTTGCCAGGGAAATCGCAAGCGATGACTTTAACGACATTGCACTTCTCAAGATTGAAGGATTGCCCGAGGGCAAGATTTTCAAACCGATGAAATTTGCGAAGGCCGATGATCTTATGCTGGGGGAAACAGTAATCGCATTGGGGAATCCATACGGGCTCGGGCACAGCATTTCGCAGGGCGTGCTCAGCGCATTCGGACGCAAGGCGATGTATCAGGGGAAGGTCATCTTCTCGGACATCATGCAGACGGATGCTGCGATTAACCCCGGCAATAGCGGCGGTCCGCTTATCAATCTCAATGCCGAGATGATCGGCATGAGCACGGCAATATTCCGTGAAGCGCAGGGAATCGGTTTTGCCATTCCCATGACGAGGCTTGAAGATGTCCTCGCAAAATGGCTGATACCGGAGCGGTTTGGCGAACTGTCCCTTGGAATTGTCCCCGGACAGAAAAACAATGGCGGTTCCGGCATGGATTTTTTTGTCAGGGAAGTCATACCGGACAGTCCTGCGGCAAGATCGGGAATTAAAAAGGATGACAGGATTGCAGAGGTTGACGGGGTAAAGCCCGGACGGCTGTTTGACATCAGTCTTAAGATCTGGAAAATAAAAGCGGGTGACGAGGTGACTTTAAAAACTGCGGATGGCCGGATCTATTCTTTCAAGGCGGAGAAAATCAAGTACATGGACGGACTTGAAATGGCGAAAGTCAAGCTTGGTCTCGGCCTCCAAGGGCTTACGCCACAACTTGCAAAAGCGCTTGAATATCCGTTTGAAGGAGGTCTTGTCATCAGCGAAATTCCCGATGGAGTTCAGACTGTCAGTCGCGGGGATATTTTAGTGAAGCTTGGCGAAATAACCATAAACGGGCTTTCTGACGTCGCCAAAGCCCTTCAGGACAAACATCACGGCGATGTAACAGAGGCCGTTTTTGTCAGCATAGTGAAGAAACGGGACAAGTTTTACATAATGAAACGCGTCTGCACCCTGAACGTGAAGTGATAAATTTTCTGCGAAAATTTATTATAACTGCACCAAGTGCAAAAAAACATAGAATATTGTGGTGGAAATAAATCTTGAATTCATATAATCTCTTCAGATGGAAACAGGGATGCCGAAATTAGTCCGGCGACAATTCCGGATAATGTTTCTTCAGGCAATTTGGGCAGAGCCCATGGCTGAATTGGGCGTCGGTATGCCTTGATATGTATTCTTCGACCCGTTCCCAGCTTTCATTGTCATTCCTGATATTGTGGCAGTGCATGCAGATGGGCAGGATTCCCTGCAACGTCTTGATATGCTGGTACGCCTCCTCCAGCGCCTTGATCCGCTCGGAAAGCTCAATCTGGAGTTTTATGAGGTTTTCGCCGAGTTTCACCCGGGCGATAAGTTCATTGGAGTCAAAAGGCTTTTCAATATAGTCGTTTGCGCCGGTGCGGAAAGATTCAAGGACATCCTTCTTTTCATTCATGGATGCGGTCAGGATTATCAGGTAGGGGTTTATTTTTAATTTCTGTTCGCGTAACTTTTTGCAGATTTCTATCCCTTGCATGCCGGGCATTACCCAGTCAAGAATAGCCAGTTTTGGCCCCTGGGGCTTGCTGAGATGCTCCCATGCCTCGGTCCCGTTCTGACAGGATACAACATCATATCCGTTCTTGCTTATGACGTTTTCAACAATACGCCTTGTTATGACGTCATCGTCGGCTACAAGTATTTTAAATGGCATTTGGCACGCTCCCTGATCTGATTTTTACAATTTCATTTTTGAGTGTTTCAAATTCCGTCTCTATGGCGTCGATAAGGTGGCACATCTTGTCGAAATCGCCAGTTTTGGCTGTTTGTTCAAGTAGCAGGGCGGCCTTTTGCATACTGGAAGCTCCGAAATTTCCAGACGAACCTTTTATGGTGTGGGCTATATTTTGAATTTCCTCCACATCCTTTTTCTCATAGGCGTTTCTCATTGCGGCAAAATGTTTCGGAGTGTCTTCAATGAAAAGCTTCACGAGTTCTTCGAAAAACTCCTTGTCCCCGGAAATCCGTTCCATCAGGGAATTGACATCGAATATGCTGCTGTTCGGAGTTTTCTCCTCATGATTTTCATTCTTCAGTTCCGGCGGTTCAATATCTGTACGCCCGGAAAATTGTCTTGATATGGCATCCGACAGGTCTTTGGGTTTGACAGGTTTTGAAACATAGTCATCCATCCCGGATGCAAGGCATTTCTCCCTGTCACCCTTGAGGGCGTGTGCCGTCATTGCAATTATTTTGACGTCATGGTTGATTACTTTTGAATTCTTGTCGCGGATGATTCTGGTGGCCGCAAGTCCGTCCATCACGGGCATCTGGATGTCCATGAGTATCAGGTCGTAGATCTTGCTTTCAAGAATCCTTATGGCTTCCGCTCCATTCGACGCGATATCCGGCCTTATGTTCATTTTTGACAGAATTGCAGTTGCGACTTTCTGGTTAATTTCATTGTCCTCCACGAGAAGGACATTTTTGAAGTTGGGGATTTCCGATGGGGGCTGGATGTCCTCGAACCCGACGCTTTCCCTGATCAGTTTGTTTTCGCCGAGAAGTGTTGCAATGCAGTCGAACAGTTGTGATTTTTTTACCGGTTTTGACTGTATGGCGGCAAAAAGTTTGCTGTCCCTGTATTTCTTTTCAAAAGATGGTCCCGCCGATGACATCATTACGAGCTGTGTGTTACTGATCAGCGGATCGCTTTTGATCTCTCTTGCGAGGGATTCCCCGTCCATTTCCGGCATGAGCATGTCAAGGAACGCCAAGTGATATGGGATTCCGGCGTTCTTCGCATTTCGCAGTGTTTCCAGTGCGGTTTTCGCATCCTCCACCTCGTCGTGCATGAATTCCCAAGAGGATAGCATGTTGTTCATGACAAGCCTGTTCGTCTCATTGTCGTCAACGGAGAGGATTCTCACGCCGTGGAATTTCTCCAGTGGAAGGGTGTTCGCCTTTTCCGGGACCCTGTGTTTTTTCAGCATTACGGTGAACCAGAAAGTCGAACCGCTGCCCTCATCGCTTTCGACACCGATTTCGCCACCCATTTTATGAACCAGTTTTTTTGAAATGGACAGGCCGAGTCCGGTCCCCCCGAACCTTCTTGTCGTCGATGAATCAACCTGGGTGAATGCCTCGAACAGGGTGCCTATGCTGTCTTTTGAAATTCCGATGCCGGTGTCCTTGACTTCGAAATGGATCAGCGCCTTGGCGCTGTCCTGGCTTTGGAGTTCGACCTTGAGCGCAATCTCCCCTTTTCCGGTGAATTTTACGGCGTTGCCGAGAAGGTTGGTGAGTATCTGTTTAAGCCTTACGGAATCGCCTCTGAAGAAGTTTGGGATTTCAGGGGATATGAGGCAGTTCAGTTCAATGTTTTTTTCCTGCGCTTTGCCGATAACCAGGTCGATGACCTGTTCTATGACCGTGTGCAGGTTGAAATCCCTTTCCTCCATCTCAAGTTTACCGGCTTCGATTTTCGAGAAGTCCAGAATATCGTTTATGATCGTCAGGAGCGACTCCGAGCTGTGGCGTATTATGTCGGCGTACTTGCGCTGTTCCGGAGAAAGTTCGGAATCATGGAGAAGGGATATCATTCCCAGGATACCGTTCATGGGAGTTCTTATTTCATGGCTCATGTTGGCCAGGAAATCGCTTTTTGCGGCATTTGCGCCCTCTGCTTCGATGGCGAGCATGTTTGCCTGGTGGATGCTCCTCTCAAGCTGTTTGTTGAGGGCGTCCGTCTCGTCTTTCGCAGTTCTTACAACCGTTTCAAACTGTTCGCGGAGGATGGCGGCGCCAATCAGGTCGGCCGATGAGCGCAGCAGGTCGATTTCAGTCTTTGTCCATTCCCTGGGGATTGCGCAGTCGTCAAATTTCATGAATCCCCACCATTTCGTCTCCACAAATATGGGAATGGCGAGGATGGACAGTATTCCCGCCTTGTCCAGAATCTGTTTTTCAGGTTCCGGCATGAATCTGACAACTCCGCATACGGCTTTGCCGTTTTTGAGGATGTCCTCCCATCTTCCAAGCCCGCTTTCTTCAAATGACTTGTCTTTGAGGATGCGGAGGTCAAGGCGATCCCGGGTTTTAGCATCGGACCATTCATATGTCTGTTCCGGTATTATGCGGCCAGTGCCATCGATGTGATTCTGAAAAATATAAATCCTGCTCGCCTCCACGGCCGAACCCAGCCTCTGCAGTATGTCCTGTATGCATTCGGTCCAATGATGCGTCCTGATCAGTCTCTCGGCAGAGTAGGCGGCAACTTCAAGAATATTGTCCTTCCTGTGAAGATCTGACTCCGTCTTCTTTTTCTCGGTTATGTCGATAAAGCACTCGATGCATCCAATCACATTGCCTTTGGCGTCGCGGAGCAGGTCGGAGTTCCTTGAAATGTATATGATTCCCCCGTCCTTTCTTTTTATTACGGACTCGGTTCCGGATTTTGACGGGTCTTTTGAGGGCGCATCTCCTTTTGTCATGACCGGTTCAACGGCAAAGACGATGCATTCCCTGCCCAGAACTTCTTCAGCTTTGTAGCCGGTTATTTTTTCTGCCGCATCATTCCATGTCGTCACGAGCAGGTTCTTGTCTGTTGTGAACAGCCCTGTCGGGAGGACTTTGTTTATCAGTTCCGCTTTTTCTTTTGCGTCTAGAAGCGCATTTTCGGCTTTCTTCCTTTCGCTTATGTTTGTGGATATCGCTACAACCTTGGTGATATTGTTGTTCTCATCCCGTATCGGGTTCAAAACAATCATCCACGTTATGGCGGAGCCGTCAAGCCTGAAGCTTTCAGCTTCGAAAGAGCATCTTTCCCCTCTGGAGGCCCGTTTCACCGCCTCATCGACGATGTTCCTTATGAATCCTTCGGGCCAGGTATCTCTGAACGGTTTCCCTATTATGTCCTTTTCGGTCAGTCCCTTGTACGTAAGGCCGGTATCGTTGATTGATATGTAATTGCCCTGCCT
The DNA here is from genome assembly GCA_945883805.1 of Victivallis vadensis. Taxonomy (GTDB): domain Bacteria; phylum Verrucomicrobiota; class Lentisphaeria; order Victivallales; family GWF2-50-93; genus GWF2-50-93. The sequence goes on from CAMCYE010000050.1 coordinate 8,992, forward strand.
GTCAAAAAGTTCGATGCAGTTCGGGGATCCTTCCACCAGACTGCGGTAACGGTTCTCCGAAGCCTTAATCTTGAGTGAGGATTCCTTGTTCCTTTCTTCAATGACAAAGAATATCAGAAGCAGGAGGCATATCAGGAAAGTAGTGAGGATCAGGGGCATCCTGTGCTTCGCGATGTTCATGTTCCAGTCGGACACTGAAATGTCCACGCCGAGCACTGCGGTAACATTTTTGAAGCCAGGTTCGGTTATCGGAATCAGTGCCGATATGAATCGCCCCCATTCATCTTCGCTCGGCCCCTCGGTGAACGCATGTCCTGTTTTGAAGGAGTCCCTGAGATCGGCGTTCGCATCATTGTAGATTTTTCCGGGAGCGGATGTCGGCGGGGCGGAGATGTTTTTGCCGGTGTCTCTCCGTTCAGGTTCGACGTCCATGTAGAAGAACACATTGCCATCCCTGTACCCCATGAGGTATATGTGCCTTACATTTTTCTGGCTGGCCGCGATCACTGCCAGCTTCCTTTTCAAATCCTTGTATTCATTGAGTTCGGCATCACGGGCGGCACCTGCGAGAACCTTGATTTTTTGCGGGTCGATGGATGCGGATATGGCCTGGGTCAGACCGAGGAGATTCTCCCTTTGCTTTAGATTTTCGGTGATGCTCGCCTCCTGAACCGCAATCCATCCTGCTATTATGGTTATGAGAAGGAGGAACGGCGAGAAATATGTTGAATATGGGTTTTTAGCGGAAGTGTCGCCCTGCTGAGCCTGTCTTTTTAGGTGGAAGATCCCGAAGCATGCGCATAAGACGACAACAAGAAATACATTGAAAAGTTCGACAGGGAATGTTGTTGCGGAAAGAAATGTTTCCTCGTTCAGGTAGTTTGCCGGGAAAAAATGTGCTTTCGGAGGTACCGTAGTGATGGAGAGTCCCAGCAGGATTATCGCTGTTGTGGCTGTAAAAATAGACTTGTTCCCCCTGAGTTTTGTAAGTCTGGTTCTGGACAGGATGTATGCCGAGAACAGGGCGCCGGGCAGGGCCATGAAGTAGCGGGAGGTCGTTTCAATGCCTTCAATATTCTCGAATCCGCCCGCCGCAACAAGCCAGAAAAGGATGGCGTATATCCATTTGCCGGCATTTTTTCGGCCCTTGTCCAGTTCAAGCCCGGACCGTCCGAATTCAAAAAGGAAGAAATACGAGAGTATTGAAAGTGAAAGGTCGATTATCTTGAAGGCATGTCCCGGATCATGTGATATCGGGATAATTTCAGTGATGTGGGAAATCCCCTGGGTGAGCGCGAAAAGCGAAAACCATTTCCAGCGGAGCAGGCTGTTGCTGCTGAGCATGAATGTCAAAGCCGACAGGACAATGAATGACAAGCCGTAAAGCAGGAGTATGTAATCCATCTGTTCTGTGAAAAAGTCTGTCATTTTATCTTATCCTGTGATTATTTCCGAGTTGAGTTTAATGATTCTTTGAATCGGGAGAAACTCTTTTCAAGTTCAGGAACCAGTGAACGGCATTTCCCCCTGTCGCCGTCCTTTGCGGCTTCCTCTATTTCCGATGAGACCTGAAAAATCATTTTTGCGCACATCGCCTTGGATTCGCCTTTTATAAGATGTGCCGCAGATTTCGCCTTTTGCAGGTCGCAGGAGTCCAGATGCGATGAGAGGTCCACTATGTTTTTCCCAGTGCATTCGACATAGATCCTGAGCATTTCCGTCAGGACGGCCCTGTTCCCGCCTGCAAATTCAAGGGCGCCGGCCTCATCAAAAAGAGAGTCGTCGGTACCGGCATTGGAAATTGAAGCAGGAGCGTCTCCCGTTTCTCTGGGATTGCAGTACAGGGAGAGTATTCTGGCGATTTCAGTTTTTGAAACCGGTTTTAACATCGAATCGTTGAACCCGTATTGAATTCGCTCTTCAGGCGTGACCGGATTTGCGCTCAGTGCCACAATAGGTGTTTTGATTCCAGTTTTCCTTATTTCTACGGAAGCTTCCCCTCCATTCATCTCCGGCATAAACATGTCCATGATGATAAGGTCGTATGCATTTGCTGAAGCTTTTTCGAAAGCCTCCCTTCCATTTTCCGCAGTATCAATTTCACAATCGCAGTTTTCAATGACGCGGACGGCTATTTTCCTGCTTAAAATACTGTCTTCGGCAAGAAGGATTCTGGGTTTGTTTTTTACAGCTTCCATTATTTCTCATATTCAAAGTTAAGGAATTTTAAAGTGACCGAGTGACCAGTGACCAGCGACCAGCGACCAGCGACCAGCGACCAGCGACCAGCGACCAGCGACCAGCGACCAGCGACCAACGACTAACGACCCCTTGGTTGTTTTTTTTCAAGGCTTGTCGGTGCGGGAACAGTGTCTGTTGAACCGCATTTCGGGCATTTGCCTAGGGCGTCCGTCGCCTTTTTCGCCGCAAGTTTGAAATTATTCGCGCCGGTTTCTGGAGTTTTGTACGGGAACTCGAAATTGCAGTTGTTGCATTTTTGCCTGTAGGAGAGAAGCCCTTTGCAGTGAATGCACTTTGCGGTTTTTATGTCAACGATTCTTGTTTCGTAAGCTTTTTGGCATTTCATGCATGTTATTGAAGAGAGCGCACCGGCGGGGCTCCTGCCTTCGCTGTCCATAAGCCGTTTGTAAATAAGGAATCCGGAAAAGGTTGATAATACGGCGAGAAGCGCTATGATGGCAGAAGACCTGGCATATCCGATTTTTTTGGAATTCAGCCACGGTATCAGTTTCTTTTTCTGCGGTTTTGTCTTCTTTGCCGCAATTGACGGAGTAGCGTCGGTGAGTGTGTCGAGATTTTTTTCCGCTTTTTTGAAGACTTCGTCCGTAACAACCGTTTTTTCGCCTTCCGCCGGTCTGGCCGCAAGGAATTCGAGTATGTGTTTGAAAACATGCTCAATCTCATCAAGACTCGGTCTGCCATCAGGATTCTTGTCCATCATCGCGGAGACCGTGTCGGAGAAATATTTTGTTATTCTTCTGTCGTAGGTCTCAAGGCTGGGCGGAACAAGGTTGACCTGTTTGAACATGGCGACCGCCGGTTTATCGGACTGGAAGGGATTGTCCCCTGTGATTGACTGGTAAAGCGTTATCCCCAAGCTGTAGATGTCGCTTTTTATGGAAATGGCGGATGAATCATTCAGGTACTCAGGAGGCAGGTATGCCGCCGTGCTCCAGATCTCCATCTTTATCGGAACCGTCGCCGTCTCCCTCTGCGTAGCTATGCCGAAATCTCCAAGTTTATAATCGTTCCCTGAAATCATTATGTTCTCAGGTTTGATGTCGAAATGGACAATGCCATGCCTGTCGAATTCCTTCAATCCATTTATCAGGGCCAGGGCCAGCCTGACAGCCTCCTCCTCGGAGAATTTGCGTTGTTTGAGCAATCTGGACAGATCCCCGTTCTCGGCAAATTCCAGAATTATGTAGAACCGGCCCGCGTACTGGCCGAAATCATTTATCTTCAAGACGTTTGGAGAGTCTATCTCCTTGATTTTTATCGCAGTCTCCACAAATGCCCTGGAAAAACTTTCCAATTCCGGGGTTGAAACCAGTTTTATCGCGACATTTGTTCCCGTTTCCTTGTCTTTTGCCAGGAATACAACCGAATGCGCCCCGTGTCCGAGAAGTTTTTCAATTATGTAACGGCTTGCAAATTCAACATGGTTCTTCACAAGTTCAAGGTCATCCTTGTGTACCAGCGAGAACTTCAGGAACGTCTTGAGCTTGGCGATCAGGTGGGATTCCTTCACGGGTTTTATCAGGTAGTCGTTGGCTCCGGCGTTCATGCCGTTGACAATGTCCTCTTCTGAATCCCCGGCGGAAACCATTATGATCGGCACATTCAATCCGTCTGATGTTTTCCTGATTTCACGGCATGCATCAAACCCGTTCATCTCCGGCATGTCAACATCAAGTATGACGAGATCCGGGTGGGTTTCCCGGAAACGGTTGACGGCTTGGATCCCGTTCCCGCACATTATCACCTCGTGTCCGAGAAAGTCTAGCGTCTGATTATATGCCACCTGAGTGATTATGCTGTCGTCGGCTACTAATATTTTAGACATGATTTTCCACCGTATCCTCTACGGAGCTCCCATTTCATAGATGCCTTTTACTTCGGAAGGGGTCAATGCACGTTTGATAACCATGAGCTCATCCATTTTTCCCTGGAAAAAATAATTTCTGGTATTTCCCGTAATGCTTGCGGCGCCAAGGATGAACGGGTAGGAAGTCCTTTCTACGGCTACCGGATTCGTCCCGTCCGTTGTTTTGCCTGTCATCGCCTGTCCGTTTACGTAGAGCTGGAACTTTCCAGCCTCGCTGGTCAAGACAAAATTGAACCACTTGTTGGCCTCCGGTCTGGGCGAAAGCCAGGCCGCTGTGCCGCTGCCTACATCCACCTCGAACCTGTTGCCGGTGAGATATGCATCGTACTGGGATATGGAGTACCATTCGCACTTGGAAAAGAATGTCTGGGCGGCTCCGTTCAGATTGTCAAGATTAACCCAGGTCTCAATGGTGAAGTCGTCCTTTGCAGTATTGAAATCAATCGAGCTTGTGCCCGGAATTTCCACATAACTGTTCCTGCCGTTGAACTGAATGCTGTTTTTCATGTTCCAGCGTCCGCCCTTTTTCCATTCGGCTCCGCTCCTGAGGATGCCGTGGTAGTCGCCCTGCATGAAATTGTTGCCGTCGCTGTCAGTCGTGGAATTGTACACTGCCGGCAGATACGCCCCTTTGTAATTCACCTTGAAATCGGTGTTTTCAAAATTGTAGTTTATTATGGTGCTTGGATCGGAGTTCCATTGGTTGTTGAAGGCGAACCACCTGACATACTTGGCTTTCTCCTTGGCTTTGATCAGGGAGGGGAGACCTAGCCCGGCGAGGACTCCCATGATGGAAATTACGACCATCAATTCAATGAGGGTGAATTTTTTTCCTGCGCATTTTCTTCTCACAAGTTTTACTCCCTTGCCTGGAAACACTATTTCGAAAGCTTCCTTTTCCATGCGTTCAGGCGGCTGCGGACTTCGCGCGGACCGGTTCCGCCTGCGATTTCACGCTTGGCCACGCTCTTGCCCGGATCAAAAAGCATTGTGCATCCGGCTGTCGCCTCCGGTATGATCTTCTTCATGTCTTCAAGTTTGACCTTGTCAAGCGGAATTCCGTTTTTCTCGCACCATTTCACAAGCGAACCTGTTTTTCCGTGGGCCTTTCGGAACGGTACTCCGAGATTTACCAGCTCTTCGGCAAGGTCTGTGGCCATAAGCCCGGGATTCATGGCGCCTGCAAGCATCCTGTCCTTCCGGATTTTCATGGTTGCAATCATGGGAGGGAAAACGGCAAGTATTTTAACAACTGTGTCGATCGAATCGAAAAGCGGTTCTTTGTCTTCCTGGAGATCCCTGTTGTACGAAAGCGGGAGCCCCTTGCATATTGTAAGGAGCGCGACGAGATTGCCGTAAATCCTTCCAGTCTTACCCCTGGACAGTTCGGCGACATCCGGATTCTTTTTCTGCGGCATCAGGCTTGAACCGGTGCAGAATGCGTCGGCAAGTTCAATGAAGGAGAATTCCTTTGACATCCACAGTATTATGTCTTCGCTTAGCCGTGACACATGCATTGCGAATATCGCAAGGCAGGAGAGGAATTCACACTCGAAATCACGGTCGGCGACCGCATCCATGCTGTTGCCCGAAATTTCGCGGAATCCGAGAATACGAGCTGTTTTCCTCCTGTTGATGGGAAGGGTCGTTCCTGCGATTGCACCCGAGCCGAGCGGCATTACGTTTATCCTCTTCAGGCAGTCGTTCAGCCGCGCTGCGTCCCTGTCAAACATTTCGACATACGCCAGAAGATGATGCGCGAAGAGAACCGGCTGGGCATGCTGGAGATGAGTGTATCCAGGCATTATGGCATCCGAGTTAAGGTCGGCCTGGGCAATGAGGGCCTTCTGAAAATTCCTTATGCCTGAAATTATGGCAAGTGTTTCGTCCCGCATATAGAGTCTGATGTCCAGGCATACCTGGTCATTGCGGCTTCGTGCCGTATGAAGTCTCGCCCCTTCGTCGCCAAGGGATTTTATCAGGGCGTTCTCGATGTGCATGTGAATGTCTTCAAGCTCGCTTGTGAACTCGAAATCGCCACTCTCTATCCGTCTTCCTATCTTGTCCAGTTCCGTCTTGATTGATTTTGCGGTTTTCGCAGGAATTATTCCGCTTTCAGCAAGCATTTCAACATGCGCCTTGCTTCCGGCAATGTCATGGCGGTAAAGCCTCTTGTCAAAAGACACGGATTCCGTGAATTCAATAAGTTCTTTTTTTTGATCGCCGCTGAATCGTCCGCCCCATAATGTCATGACTACCTCGGGAAATTTATGATTTTCAATTGCCGATTTCTGATTGCCGATAACTAGTCACTAGTCGTTGGTCGCTAGTATATATTACTGAACACCACACCCGTTGTTTCTAGCCATGTCATCTTTCTATCAACTATCGACTGACGACTAACGACCGACGACCTGCAAATTCCTCACTTCTTCCCTGGCGCATCCATGTCAAGATATAAATGTCTGAGCCTGTAGAAGTAGTTGGCTCCGGAATAGACTGTGACGGCTATGATAACCCATTTTGATATTTCCCACAGCCACCAGGCCCAGACGGCATGGTCTTTTATTTCAGCCCCATTCCATCCGCGAACCCAGAAATATCCGCCGACTACGAGGAATGCCATCTGAAGCGAGGTTTTGAGTTTGCCCGTCACATCTGAAGGAATGACCACCCCCTTGCCAGCACCGAGAAGCCTGAGTCCGGTAACCAGGAATTCCCTGGAAAGGACTATGACCGCCACCCATCCCTCTAGAATCCCCTTGTCGACAAGCATTATGAACGTCGTCGCCATGAATATCTTGTCCGCCAGCGGATCCATGAGCTGTCCGAAATCAGTTATCATATTGTATTTTCTGGCTATGTATCCGTCGAGGATGTCGGTAAGTCCGGCGAGAAACGCGAAAAACAGGCCGACCGCTTTCCACGTCATCTGCCAGTCTTGCGGGAGCCGGTTGTCGACATTGCAGATGACAAGGAAGATAAATATCATCACAATCCGCGCCATCGTTATTTTATTCGGAAGATTCATCTGTCAACACCAGCCCGTTCATGTGAATTAAAAAATATAATAAGCATCCGGTAATCTAACATGGATTTATAAACACTCAAAGGGATGAACCTGAATTTCTTTGAATGAAAAACCATAGTTGTTTGGAATTGGTCTCGGCAAGGGATATTTTAACCTGATCGTATAGGAAAACGCGCGTAAACACAGCAACTCAGGGTTTTTCCATGAGACGACTGGTTTTTAAGGATAAGGTACACAAATGCAGATAAAGGTTGAACATAAAGACGGCGACAGGCTTCTCGTCAATGCGGACTTCGCAAACATCCTCGAATTCAACGGATTAAGGTCTTTTGAAGACCTCTGGGACATGCCGGTCGAATCTGTCAAAAGTGTGCTCAGGGAACGTGGCACCGGAAGGGTGTTCCTCAAATCGCCGGAGGGTGCGGCTTTGACAGAGGCGTATATAAAGCGCTATAGGCCGGAACCTTTTATGAGCCGTTTGAAAAACATCCTGTCGTTGAGACCCTGTCGGTTTCCCGGCGCCATGAATGAGTGGGAGGCGATTCTTGAGTTCCACCGGAGGAGTCTGCCGACCATGCAGCCTATGGCCTGTGGTGCCTCAGCCGGCAATTCTTTCATTCTCTCCCTGGGCATAACGGATTACATTAGGGCATCGGATCTTTTTGCGAAATTCGCAGGCGGGGACAGGGTGCGCAGAAGAAAGCTCATAAGGCGGATAGCCGAACTTGCGGCGGGAATGCATCTGGCGAAAATGGCTCATCAGGATTTCTATCTCGTCCACATGTTCATCAGGGAAAAAGAGGATGACCGCGTCTTCCTGATAGATCTGCAGAGGGTTATTTTCGGGGAATCATTTTCAGAGCGCTGGCGCGTCAAAGATCTTGCCCAGCTTCTTTTTTCGGCCGGCAACCTTGTCAGCAGGACCGATATCCTTTATTTTTGGAGGATTTATACTGATATGGCCGACGTGGAACTGTATGGAAACGGTTCGCTGACCAAAAGGATTTTCAGGAAGGCGGCGAGAATCAGAAGACATGAATGACGAACAGCCGGATTTAAAAAATGCCGTATGGCTTGAATGTATAGTTTTTCATTTTAATAAATTCCGCTTTGAATTTATTTGAATGAAAAACTATAGTTTAAACGATAGTACATTAATCGTGCCAGGAGAGATTAAATGAGTCAGATTGTTTGCCGTGGCTGCGGCAGTATAATGAATGCGATGGGCATTGAGCCTTTTACGCTTTGCAACTGTTCCGGATGCGGGACGGAGCTGACTGTCCCCTTTGAACTGGATTATCTGACACTTGAGAAACCTCTTTATGAAAAAACAATCTTCACCGTATATGAGGGATTTGACAAGTCACAGAACACCAGTTCGATGATTTTCATTCTCCCCAGCGACAATCCGGAATTCAAGAAGTTTTATAAAATCGCCAAGGAACAGGCAACTTTTCTTGCCACTCTCAAACATCCGAACGTATGCCCGATAATTAATTTCGGGGAGATTGACGGGAACTTTTTCGTGGTGGAACCCAGGATGGACGGATTTCCGCTTTCCGATTATTCGCCGGAAAAGCTGGGACTGCTGGAGGTTGAAAAGGTGATTGACCTGCTTCATTCGGTGGCGCACGGACTTGCAATTTCTCACCATAAGGAATTTGTCCATCATGACTTATGCCCGAAAAACATCCATGTGGACGCCAGGGGTATTGTAAGGACTAAAAACTTTTTCATATCCCGTTTTACATACGACTACTTCCAGGGCAGGGAGGATATCGTATCTTCAGTTTCAAGTTATTCCATAAGTCCCGAAAAAGCGGAGAGCTTTGTCGAGGACAAGCGCGGAGACGTTTTCAGCTTCGGCGTTCTTTTCTATTATATGCTTACCGGGAAATACCCGTTTTCAGGAAAAAACATAATGGAGACGGTTTATTCAAGGATTAAGAGGAAAAAATCCTCCCAGGAGCAGGTGTTCAGCAATGAAAAATCTCCGGTGCTTACTGCCGGAACCATCGACTATGTCGCTCCAGTGCCTCCTTCAAGCCTCAGGGATGGTGTTCCCGAGGAGATAAACACCGCTGTTCTGGAGATGCTTTCGTATCATCCGGTGCAGAGGCCCAGATTTACCGAGATACTGAGCATGATCAATCTTTACAAGGCAAAGGGAGACAGGGAAAAAGTGTTTCATTTTGCACAGAAGGAAATGGTGCGGGAAACCATAAACACAAAAACCAAAGTCATTCCCAACATGAAAAGCCTCTATGATGGACCCGACCCGAAAAAGGAAGAAAAAGACCCGCCGGACCCTTGGACGTCCTAGATACTCTGGGAGTGAGTCTTTCCGCACAAGAAAAACATAGAGCCGACCAGACGGTCAGCGTTCCAGGGAACACCAAGCGTCTGCTTGGCTTAAAAAATGTGCGGAAAGACTTACGCCCAACAAATCTAGCCTGATCGTACGTATTCAGTAAACAGCGACAGTCTGCTGCAAAGAAAATCACAGGCTGAAGGCCCATGTTACTTGAAGAAATAATTTTTGCCTTGCAAAAATTATAATTTATCAGACTTCCCTGTTCAGGAATTCCACACTCTCCAGTTTCAGCTTCACTGCGTTTGCGAACTTCGCAGCATCTGAACCGTCAACAGCCCTGTGATCGGCGCTGACAGTGATTTTCATCATGTCGCGGATTACCACCTGTCCGTCCCGGACAACCGGTGTCGGCATCGCCGATGATACTGCGAGGATCGCAGTTTCGCCGGGATTGATGATCGCCGAGAAATTCTCTACATTTAGCATGCCCATGTTGGAAATCGTGAATGTTCCGCCTTTCATTTCATCTGGCTGGAGCTTGCCGGTACGCGCTTTTTCCGCAAGTTCGGAAACTTCCGACTGAATCTCATCTAGCGCCTTTTTGTCGGTATTTCTGACAACTGGGACAACCAGTCCGCTTTCCAGGCTGACAGCTACGCCGATATTGACTTTGGATTTGTATTTCACACTCAACCCGTCAGTTTCCGCATTCAGCATCGGGAACTCTTTCAGTGCCAGTGCAACCGCCTTGATTATGAAGAGGTTTACGCTCATGCTTATCCCCTGGTCTTTCAGGGCTTTTCGCTTTTTCGAAACTTCCGACATATCAATTGAGACAGTGACATAGAAATGTGGAATCTTCTGTTTTGATTCGGTGAGCCGTTTTGCGATTACTTTCCTCATGGTTGAAAAGGCGCGGGGCTTTTCAGATGCGGTGGCTTTGACGTCGGCGATGGTGACTCTGCTGTTTTCGCCGGTTCCTTCAATCTCGAGAAGTGCGAGTTTCTCCCTCTTGGCAAGATTGAATGCCGATGGAGTGATGAGCTTCTTCGAGTATCCAGACGCGTCAAGATATCGCTTCACATCGGCTTCCGTAACTCTTCCGATTTCTCCGCCGCTTCCGGGGACATTGTCCAGATTGATAAGATAATCTTCCGCAAATTTTCTTGCACGCGGAGACGGTTTGGCCTTGAAATCAGGAGGGGCAGGGGCGTATGATGCCTGTTGCACGGGAGCGCCTGCATGGGAAACAGCCTGAGGCTCTGCGGATTTCGCGGGAGCCGCTGCGGCTTTCACATCCGCAGGCTTTTTGACATCAGTTTTCTTCTCAATGGTCTTTGGAGCGTCAATTTTCGGAATCTCCTCTCCGGGATTTCCGATTACGGCGGCGGTCGCCATTACCGGGACTTCCTTTCCGGCCGGTATGATTATCTTCAGGAGCGTACCTTCGAACTGCGACTCGACTTCGAGAACCGCCTTGTCGGTTTCCACCTCGAAAAGGATGTCTCCTTTTTTGATCTTGTCGCCTTCCTTGACGCGCCATTTCTCAATTTTGACAGTTTCTTCAGACTGCCCGAGCTTAGGTATCGGAATTAAAGTAGACATGATGTTCACCTCATTATAATTAATTTCATTTTTCAGACAGGATAACAGGATTTTCAGGATTATCGTTTAAATCCTTCAAATTCTTTATCTTACGTTTCACCTGAACTTTTTCTTCGCCAAAGTTAATCAGAAGGCCGACTGGCTTATCTGTTGCAACAAGATAATTTACCAATTGAGCTTCATGGACTTTGGCCAATTGCTGTACCGATTTCAGTTCAACAATTATAACATCTTCAACTACAATATCTGCTACAAATTGTCCGACAGGTTTGCCATCATAAAAAACATTTATCGGTTTCTGGTCTTCGAATTTTAATCCTGCTTTGGCAAATTCTATCAGCAGGCATTTTTCATAAACAGATTCTAAAAAACCAAAACCCATCTTATTGTATACGTTATAACAGCATTTGATTATCCTCTCGGTGATTTCCTTATATTCATATTCCATAAGTACTTATCCTGATAATCCTGTTATCCTGTCTGAATATTCTTGTATTAAATTAAACTTCTTGCTGCCGCCATCATGTCTTCCACGGAAGGGAGGAAGGCCTGTTCAAGCGAGTACGCCTGAGGGGCTATGCCGTTCTTCGCGCCGACTTTCAGCACGGGCGCGTCAAGATAGTCGAAACAGTTGGCGGTGACCTGCGAGACTATTTCGCCGGTGTAGCTTCCAATGTCTATGCACTGGCTTATCGCGACACAGCGTCCGGTCTTTTTCACAGATTCAAACACCGTCTCCCAGTCAAACGGGACAAGCGTTCTCGGATCAATTATTTCGACGCTGATCCCTTCAGCCTCAAGTTTGTCGGCCGCCTTGACGGCGTCTGGAACAGCCGGACCCCATACGACAAATGTAACGTCTTTTCCCTCGCGGACTACCTTCGCCTGGCCGAAAGGAATGAAATATTCCTCTTCGGGCACGACATCCTTCACATTGTAAAGTAGCTGGCCTTCGACAAACACTACAGGATTGTCGTTGCGGATTGCAGTCTTGATCAGTCCCTTCGCGTCATACGGGTTGGAAGGATATGCTACGTATGTTCCCGGAATATGGCAGAACATCGATTCAAGCGACTGTGAATGCTGCCCGCCGTATCCCTTTCCTCCACCGACACTGCAGCGGATGACCATCGGAACCTTTACGTTTCCGCCAGTCATGTAATGCCATTTCGCAGCCTGGTTGGAAATCTGGTCGGAAGCCATCAGCGCAAAATCCATGTACATAAGTTCGACAATCGGACGGTATCCTGTCATCGCCATCCCGACGCCTGTCCCGCAGATGCAGGCCTCGGAAATCGGAGTATTGAAGACCCTGCCGCGTCCGAAATATTCGAGAAGTCCCTTTGAAAGCTTGAACGCGCCGCCGTAATCGGCCACATCCTCCCCGTAGAGCACCACTCGGGCGTCACGGCACATTTCCTCGATAATCCCCTCCTTGATCGCATCGCGGTAATTCACTTTGCCCTCGGAATCGCGTTTGACAGCCGGTTTCGGCCCCTTCACATCGGTCTTCTGGTAAACTGCTGGAACTTTGTCGGAGACGCTGTCGGTGTACATGTATTTGATTACGTCCTTAGGATCCGGATCCGCCGAATCAACCGCCCTTCTTGCGGCCCTGGCATTCCGATCCCTGACTTTTTTCTCGACATCTTCAATGGCTTCGGCCTTGAAAACACCCTCGTCGATGAGGCGTTTTCTGAAGGTGACGACAGGGTCAACCTGTTTCCATCTTTCCTCTTCATCCTTTGTGCGGTATTCATTTCTGGGATCGGAAAGGGAATGCCCGTAATAGCGGTAGGTGTCGAGTTCCAGAAGTATCGGCCCCTTTCCATCCGTGGCGATTTTCTTCGCCCTGATAATGGCGTCGCGGACAGCCATGACATCCATGCCGTTCACTATTTCAGCGTTCATGTTGTCATTGTCGAATCCCGCACCTCTCCTGGCAAGGGAGTCAATCCCCGTGACTTCCCCGTCCGCACGCCCTGTCATTCCGAAGTGGTTGTTGACTATGCAGAATATGATCGGAAGCCCGAAATTTATGCTTGTGAGTTTTTTGTTTGTGAACTGATCCTGCGACGCCCAGTTGAGGGATTCGAGGACAACTCCGTTCGCATACGCCCCGTCACCCGCAAAACAGCACGCAACCTTGCCCTTGTTTTCCTTGTTGATGTCAATACGCGATGTCATAGCCGCACCGGTTGCGATTGGAACGCCGCCGCCGACAATCGCGTTGGCGCCGAGATGACCCACCCTGAAATCGAATATGTGCATGCCGCCGCCGCGACCTTTCCCGTAACCCGCCTCTTTCCCGAAAAGCTCGGCGATTGTCCTGAAAACATGGTCTTCCATTACGGCTTCAACGAGCGCTTCCCCTGCGAGGTTCGCATATTCCGGACAGCGCTCGCGGAGTTGCTGTTCGTTCATTTTCCTTATTCCGAAATAGCCTTTTGCAATCGAGTCGCCATGCCCGCGGTGGGTTGAGGTTATGTAATCCGTAAGGTTCAGTGCCGTGCATGCGCCGGCCGCAGTGGCCTCCTGCCCGATCGACAGGTGTGTCGGACCCCGGTATTCATATTCCTTGATGCATTCATAGGCGCCGGTGCGGAGCTTGAGGATCATCTCTTCGAATTCGCGGATCACTATCATCGCCTCGTACATCTCGAGGATTTCGTTTTTCGTGATCGTCCCGTCCTTCAGTTCATCCTTGATCATCTTGCCGTAGGCATAGCCTTCTATCGGCTTGATCTTGATCGTCCTCTTCTTGAAATCCGGACCCAAATCGCTGTAATAGTTGCCCATTTT
>CAMCYE010000051.1 GCA_945883805.1 Victivallis vadensis
ATGATGCCGGCCATTTTTGCCTCGTGGGCGCTGGAGGCGGAACTGTTGAAAGCATGTCCGCCCTGCCACGCCATGGTGTTGTAAATGCCTCCTATCAAACCGATAAGTATAAACCAGATGTTGAAGTCCTGTACTTTTCCGGCATCAAACGGATTGAGCATTGATTTGCCGGCGGGAACCGCCGCCAATGCCTCATGCATTTCCTGCCAGCTGAACATCAGGAGAATGGTGACGATAACTATTATAAACAGGACCATCGACAGTAATCCCTCCACGCAATCTGTCACCATGATGGTGAGCTGTCCTCCTGCCAATGTCATGGACAGGGAGATGGAGAGATAGATCGCCATTATGATGGCAAAAGTCGGCATGTGAATGCCAAGCACATCCACATTCTGCGGCAGGCCACAGAAAAACACGAAGAAGCGCGATGCCACAGCCGGAAAGATCCCATAATTCAGAATCCCTGAAAGGAAAGCCATAAATCCCGCAAAAATACGGAAAGACTTATTGTATCGGATCTCAAAGAACTGGGCGAGAGTCATTGCACGCGTCTCACGGTACCGGTAGATTACAAAGCCGAACAGTGCGACAAACATGGCTGTGGGGATGCGGATGAACTCCCAGAAGCCCATTGAAAAACCGGCCTGGTAAAACACCTCAAAGGCCGCCACGCTGCCCACTATAGCCATGCCCATCTCACCCCTGGCATTCGCTATCAGATAGCGTCCGGCACAACGTCCGCCTGCCATAAAATCGGCCACCCCTTTTACATACGGTTGTACGAATAGGGCAACTCCGCCAATAAAGAGTATTGGCAGAATAACCATCAGCCAGTCAATCCATGTCATCTTTTAAAACTCCCTGTTTTTCCTTCACTCTATACAGCTATAGTTTTTCAGATAAATAAATTCTTCTTTGAATTTATTTAAAAGGAAAAATATACTCCTCGGTAAATCTATATCAATAAAGGATATGGACGAACGGTCGTTTCAGCTTTTCAGACATTCAGGTTGTCGCTCACAGTCTTTCGGCCGGTTTGATGTATCTTTCCTCGAGAGAGTCCAGATCTTTCTGCCAGGCGGCGAGACGGAATATTTTCGCATGGATGCACTGCCTGCCCCCGAATTCACACATTCCGTCGAAGCGGGTTCCGCCGCACGGACCGTTGGCGAGTCCTTTCGGGCAGGTTTCCGGACACACGAATTCCGTGAACGGCAGACGGCACCAGGTGCATTTTTTACAGCCGACCAAGATTTTTTTTGTCAGGAAATGCTCGTTTGAATCGCGGCGGTGCGATTTTGAAAAAAACTTTTCGCATATCCTGTAATGAAACCTTTCATATTTCCCGCATTCCGGGAGTTTTTCCGATTTCATTTTCGCCAGTTCCGGGTATGAACGCGTGAAGAGGTTGTTGAACAGGAAGAAACGGTGCGGATAGGGAGTCATGTCGGCGCGTGAAAGGTAGCTGAGATAGCCGTCGCGCCATTCTTCAAAAGACCTGAATTCCTTTAGAGCCTCGGTAATTTTTTTGCAGGCGGCGGAAATATGCTCCTGCCTTTCTATTCCGGAGATCTGTATCCCGCTGTATCCGAGAAGTTTTGCGCCTGCCGCATAGATCTGAAGCCTTCTCCACTGGGCGGATGCGAACTGTGCATAACCGAATTTCGCCTCGGTAAGGAGAATTTTCCTCAGTTCCGGGGAAATATGTATCCCGGGTCTTTTACCGGCGTATATGTCTTCGAAAAGATCGCTGGTGAGAAGCGTGAACCTGGCGATTGACGGATAATGAAGCTCCCTCAGCTCAAGATACCAGCGCATCTCCTGAAGTTTCACCATGTCCCAGCCGGTCTGGGTGACAATGAATTCCGCGCCCTGCCTGACTTTTTTCACCAGCTTGTAATACTGGGGGAAAACAGCTGACGGCGCATATTTGAACGGATTAAGGACGCAACCCGCTAAAAATGAATCCTTGTCTTCAGCCTTGAGCATATTGAGGATTGTGACACTGTCCACAAAATTCAGTTTCTGTTTTTTCTTAGGACCTTCGGGTTTGTAGCCGTCGCCCGTCACCGCCACCACATTTTCAAATCCGGAAGATTTGCACCTGCCGATTGTGTCGGCAATATCGCCGGTAGAGGAATTTCTGCCGCTGATGTAAAGGACATGTCTGTCCCTGTCTTCCTTTGGCAGTTCGTTTGCGAAATCCGCAACATTCCATGTGGTCCAGCCGTGAATCTTGTCGGTCACCGCCAGTCCGGTGGAAACGGAATCCGATTTGCCGAGGGCCGCATAGACTGAGTTCAGTCTGGATGCGGCTATTGAGAAATCATCTTTCTTTTCCGGGGTGTTGACCTCGATTAGGAGGTGGAAGTTGCCCCTGTTCATGTTGTCTCGGAACAGGTTCTTTCTCTTTTTCCGGAAATTTATTTCCATCTGTATTGTTGATTCTGATTCAGTCATATCTTATTTTCGGTTTATGTTTTTTGACTATATCAACTGTTTAGAAAGCACTTTGACAAGTTCGGTGTTGAGATAGACTGTCTCCTTGCCGCATTTCTGCGATTTCAGGACTCCTATCCCCTCAAGGTCTTTTAAATATTTTGAAGCTGTTTGTCGCACCGCTATGTCCTTGCCGACAAGGGACTCTATTTTCGTGTAGGGTTTCTCGAAGAGGATTTCAACCAGCTCCTTGGAATAGATTACGGGGAGTTCCCGTTTCACTTTTTCCAATGTCGTATCCATGAGCTGTTTGATCTCGAGGATTCTGTCAATTGTCTGCAAAGCCGTCTCCTCGACGCCCTGAAGCAGGTAGAGCACCCAGCTTTCCCAGTCATTTTTTTCCGTGACGCTCCTGAGAAGCAGGTAATATGCGGCTTTTTTTCTGATGATGTAACTGCTGAGATAGAGCACCGGAAGGTCGAGGAGCCCCCTGTTTGCCAGATAAAGGACATTCATGATCCTGCCGGTTCTTCCGTTGCCGTCAAAGAAGGGATGAATCGCTTCGAACTGGTAATGTGCAACCGCCATTTTTACGAGAGGATCAAAATCGCAGAAAGATTCGTCATTGAGGAAATGCTCGAGGTTTTTCAGCTTGTCGAGAATGATTTTTTCACCTTCAGGCGGGGTGTAGACAACTTCACCGGTTTTCCTGCTCTGCACTTTTGTCCCCGGTTCATTCCTTATCCCGTCCCGGGACTGCTTCAGCATTTTCGCCGTTTTTATGAAAAGCTCCGTAGTGAACTTCCCCGTTTCCTGTAGTTCCTCGTGCGCCGCCCAGAGCGCTTCCCTGTAACTGAGAACCTCCTTGGTGGCGGGGTCAGGATTTTTCATATTTGCGGAAAACGCCCTGAACAGATTGTCGCTTGTCGTGAAGACATTTTCGATCTCCGAACTGTCCTTTGCCTCCTGAAGGGTGATGTTGTTTATCAGGATATCCTGATTTGGAATGATGAGGGCTTTCCCGTTGAGCTCGGCGAGGGCGGCCCTGGATTTGATGACCTGTTTAAGGATGGTCTTGGTCTCTATCTCCGCTTTTGGCGGGAGCAGAGGCAGATCATTGTACGGTTTTTCCGGGTCAAATGGCATTGTTTACTTTTAGGGAACCTCTAAAAATTGGCATATGGCGCGAGACAGGAGATTATGGAGATCCGGCAAGGAGCAAACGCCAGGAGCAGCCCCGTTGTGGGCTGTGACTGGATTTGCGACGATGGCGGAATCCATAAGAATCTGTCTCCCTTTGGGTTGCGGATCTTTTTGGCTCAAGAAATAATGTTCTTCTTTCGGCGTATCGCTTGATACGCCTTCGTTCAGAAATTCTTTTTGAGCTTTCAAAAATCTTCCGCAACGCGCCAAATGCGAATTTTTAGAGGTTCCCTTTAAATTTAGATTTTTAAATTCCCAATTACAATTAACACGATTCAAGCTCCCAATCAAGGCGAAAAGAATCGAAAAATGTGTTTCAAGCCTGCGCTCCGGTGAAAAAACTGGTTTATCCGGAATTTAGAAGCTATATTAAGGCCGATATCGAAATCCGAATATCCGCCGTCGCGCAGAGGCTTCCGCCTTCGCGGAGAGGTTATGGCGCGACAAGATGGCGGACAGGTCGAAATCTGAAACAGGAAATAATTGTAGTAAAAACATGAATCCATCCAGACTTGGAATAGCGCTGATTGTTTCCGGGCCGAGCGGCGCGGGGAAGTCGACTGTCTGCAAACGGCTTCGTCAAAGACGTCCCGGACTTGAGTTTTCTGTCTCTTGCACCACGCGCGAACCCCGCAAGGGCGAGATTGACGGAAAAGACTACCATTTCATTGACAGGGCGGAGTTTCAGCGCAGGGTTGAAAATGGCGAGTTCCTTGAACATGCTGATGTCCACGGGAATTTTTACGGAACATTGAAGAGTGAAATCATCGGTCGAGTGGAGGCCGGGAAAGATGTGCTCCTTGACATAGATGTCCAGGGCGTCCTGCAGGTCAGGGAATCGTCGAAGAACAATTCGCTTCTCGGGAAATGTTCGGAATGTGTTTTCCTCGCAGCTCCGAGTTTTGAAGAACTTGAAAGACGCCTGCGTTCAAGGGGTACGGAAAAAGAGGAATCCATCCGCAAGCGGCTTGACAATGCAAAATCCGAACTGGCCCATTGGAGGGATTATGACTATCTTATCATCAACAAAGATGTCGAGCAGGCCGTGAAAGACATGGAGAATCTCATTGAAATGCTTCACAATAGTACGAAAAGACTGGAAGATGCGGGATTTTTTCAGCCGCTGAAAAAATCATTAAAATAAAAATAAGGGAAGATTTATGAAAAGCACGGTGGTCCTGGGCGTAACAGGTTCGATTGCGGCATATAAGGCGGCTGATCTGACAAGCCAGCTTGCGAAAAAAGGAATTGACGTAGTTGTCATAATGACAGCTTCGGCCCAGAAACTTGTCTGTCCGCAGACCTTCCTGACACTTTCACGGAATCCTGTCATCACGGATTTGTGGGCGATGCCTGATTGGCAACCCGGCCATATTGAACTTTCCGACCGCGCAAAACTTCTGGTGATAGCGCCATGTACTGCAAATGTAATTGCGAAACTCGCAAACGGGATAGCTGACGACGCCCTTTCCACATATGCACTTTCACATAACGGAAAAATCTTCATCGTGCCCGCCATGAATCCTAAAATGTGGAAACATCCTGCTGTTCGGCAGAATGTAAAAATATTGGAGGGCAGGGGAGTCAAATTTATTGGCCCGGTATCCGGCAGGGTCGCCTGCGGCGACGATGGAGAAGGCAGAATGGAAGAAGTAACTGCGATCTTCGCAAAATTACTGGAAGAGCTCTGAATGTAATACATGCATCTTGCCTGTGGCTTTGGGTAATTCTATAAACACCTCATTCCAGCTGAATGGTATATCAAGACACATTATAAAAACAGCGGTAAACAGGAAATTCGGAGAGTTCTCCATTTCAGACATAGAAAAAGAATGCCCTTCTGTAAGCAGAATACTGATTTAAAAGGTACTTCTCGATATGAAGAATGTGAAAATCATAAGGTGCCTATGCAAAGGGCAGTCCGCAAAATGGGAGAAAAGCACATGAAGATTTTAATTACAGCCGGGCCGACGCGGGAAAAAATTGATCCGGTCCGATTCATATCCAATTATTCAAGCGGGAAAATGGGTTATGCCCTTGCCGAAGTCGCCTCAAAGAAAGGGCACGAAGTCACGCTTGTCAGCGGATCTGTCGCTATCGCCCCTCCGAAATCCGTAAAAATTGTACAGGTTGAAAGTGCAGCAGATATGGCGCGTGAAGTCCGGAGGTTTGCGAAATCCGCAGACTTGATAATAATGGCGGCGGCGGTTGCGGATTATACTCCTGCTAAATTCGCAAAAGACAAGATAAAGAAGAAAGATGAGGTTCTGTCAATAAAACTCAAGAAGACGGAAGATATTCTGTCTAATTTAGGGAAAAACAGGAAAAAAGGGCGGATCCTTGTCGGTTTTGCAGCGGAAACTTCGGATTTGGTCAGGAATGCGGAATTAAAGCTCGAAAAGAAAAATCTTGACTGGATAGTTGCGAATGAAGTCGGAAAAAAGGACAGGGGATTTTCGTCCGACAACAATGCTGCCACTTTGATTTCCAGAGACGGGAAAAGGATAAGGTTTCCGCTCCAGAGTAAGATGTCCCTTGCTGGAAAAATATTAAGTTTGGTATGTGAGCCGATTGTAGGGTAGGTTTTTCAGAGGCTCTTTCTCAGATCTAGAGGGTAACTTGATTAGAAAGACTGAATATCCAATATCCAATCCGCCATGGCGGAAATATCCAACCGATGAAGTGAAGAAAATACGAACTCATTCAACAGTCGGAGAAAATTAATTCTATCTTGAAAAAAACGATGAGTCAAGCTCAATATTATTCAAAAGCATATACGCGGCAAAAAGGGGAAATGCGATAATTCCCTTGGATATTGGACATTCCGTGTTGGATATTGGATATTCAATTATTTTCATATTTTGTGTATTTCCCCACTTAAAATGAAAACGAACCGTAAATTTATTGGGTAGGCTAGGTTTTTCAGCCTGTTATTCCAATTCAAACAGCAGGCTTTAAGATTCAATGGCTTCGCGTACCTTATTGGCAAGGGCGTCGGCGGTGAAAGGTTTTTGAAGGAAATTAACTCCTCCCTCCAGTATTCCTTGGTGGGCGATGATATTGCTGTCATATCCGGAAATATAAAGTACTTTGAGCGATGGGATTAGATAGCTCAGATTTTCATAGAGATCCCTGCCATTTATTTCGGGCATTATGATGTCTGTGATGAGAAGGTCGATATGGTTTTTTGTCGACTTTACAAACTCGATGCATTCCTGCCCTTTCTCGAAGACAATCACTTTGTATCCGTCTTTAATGAGGAGCTGACTTGTTATGTTCCTCACCATTTCATTGTCTTCCACGATAAGAACAGTTTCCCCCGCATTTCCGGAGACGTGGACGGATGCAGTTTTACTTTCAGCCTGTTCTATTTGTCCATTCTCCTTAGGGAAATATATCTTGAATTCAGTGCCGACTCCGGGTTCGGAGTAGACATATATGAATCCGGAATGCTGTTTGACAATACCGTAAACCATTGCCAGCCCGAGTCCGGTTCCCTTTCCGACATCCTTGGTGGTGAAGAAAGGCTCGAATATGTGGGATTGGGTTTCCTTGTCCATGCCGGAGCCCGTATCGCTTACGGAAAGGCAGACGTATGAACCGAGTCTGATTTCCTGGCGTTTCATCTTATATGCCTCATCCATCTCCACATTTTTCATGTTTATTACAAGGTTTCCTCCGTTGATCATTGCGTCCTGAGCATTTATGGCAAGGTTTAAAATCATCTGTTCAATCTGTCCCACGTCGGCTTTTATGGATCCGAGTGAATCCGGCACGACGATTTCTATATGGATATTCTCCCGTATTGTGCGTCTCAATAATTTTTCAAAGTCATGAATTACCGCACCCATGTTGACGGTCTTGAGGCTGAGCACCTGTTTTCTGCCGAAAGCCAGAAGCTGTCGCGTAAGGTCTTTTGCGCGTGTTCCCGCCTTTTTTATCATTTCAACCATTTCGCGGTTGTCTCCGGTCAGCTGATCGTCCATGGCCAGTATTTCCGTATATCCGAGTATGGGGGTAAGCAGATTGTTGAAATCGTGGGCGATGCCTCCGGTGAGTCTTCCTATGGACTCTATTTTTTGAACCTGATGCAAATGCAGTTCAAGCTTGCACCTTTCCTCCTCGGAGTGTTTTCTTTCCGTTATATCACTTATGATATGCACGGCTCCGGAGACTTCCCCTTTTTCATCAAAGATGGGATCAGCTTTTATCAGGAACCACTTATCCCCTATTTTCAGTTCCTGAGACTCCTTTTGTTTTGAGTTATTCATTCTGCTGACAGGACAATCCAGAAGAGGTTGCCCTGTACAGTGAAATACTTCCAGACAATGTTTACCGATTATCTCCTCCATGTCTTTTCCGGTTAGTTCCAGTGTCGCCTTGTTGCAGCGGATAATCCTGCTATCTTTGTCCAGAAGCCATACGGCATCGCTGACAGCGTCGAATGTAACCTGCCATTCCCTTGCCAGGTCAAGATTATCCTCATCGGCTTTCTTGTGTTCGGTTATGTCGGTGAAAATGGTGGCAAATCCTGATTGTCCCCACGGGGCGACTGAAATATCGAAATATTTTTCCATCGGGGGATAATACGTGTCGAAATGATATGGTGTCCCTGTCTTCACAACCTTTGAAAATTCCTCGAGATACGGGGCTTTACCAGTACCGTAAACATCTGTGGCTAGCCTGTTGATAACTTCTTCTTTATGGAAATTCATAATGGAAAGAAAATTATTGTTGACATCAAGAAGCATGTAATTGGCAGGATCTCCTTTTCCATCTGATACGAGTTGATGAAGGGCGACACCTTCCCCCATGTTTTCAAAAAGGGAACGGAATTTTTTTTCGCTCTTATGCAATATGATGTTGGTTTCCATGTTTCTCTGGCGCTCTATGAAAACACTCATAATCAGGAGAGACATCAGAAGCGTGATTATTATTGGCAGAAGCCTTGCTAGAAGTATTCCTCTGGCCCAGTCGGAGAAATCAATGTCTATGCCGATGACTCCAACGACTTTCCCCTCATCCAATATCGGGGAGAATCCCGAAATAAAAGTGCCCCGTTTGTCGGTATAGATGCCGGTCACAAGCGAAATCCCCTTGCTGAATACCAGCATGAGGTCCGGAGGGGCGTCATCATATGTCTCGCCTGTGGGAGGATAGTAGTCCGGGGCGTTTTCAGGAAGGGATTCAACGGCGAAATAAATTTTCTCATCTTTCATCTTCAGTAGGTGAATTTTCCGGATTTTCATGTTCTCTACGGAAGCGCACATGGTTACAAGTTGCTTTCTGAGCGACTTGAATTCCTGTTTTTCAACCTCGGACATCGAACCAGTAAGCGCCTTGGTGTTTTCAGGGTTGACTGCGGCTGCGGAAACGCTTACAAGGTCAAACAGTTTTTCCTCCTCGAAATTTTTCCTCTGGTATCCTATCCATTCGGTGGCAATCCAGCCGACGACCAGAGTTGAAATCATTGCAATCGCGGTCCAGTGGGAGCTTCTGAATTTTCCGGTGAAGACAAGAATGCCGGCATAATTCAGATAGTTCATCCACAGGAGGGCTGAGACTGCAAACAGGGTCAGGCAACTTAGAATCCTGATTTGAATTTCGGAGAACGTTTCATTTATGAAAAATGAATGGGGAAAAGATGTTCCAGCCGCAAGCATTGGAGCGATCAGGGAATACATGATCATGAATACGGACGCATAAAAAATAAAAATACCTTTTGATCTGTCCAGTTTGCTTTCCCGCCAGAACACCCACGCCGTCCAGAGTCCTCCCGGAAGGCCAAGCACGCAATAAACGGAAAGGTTAAGGGGCCCGATCCCGTAGAAACCACCGGATAAGGCCAGAACAGACGGGATTATTAAAATCCAGTCGGATGTTTTTCTGCCGTAGAATGTGGCATATCCTTTTCTGCCGAATTCGACAAGGCACATGAAGGATGAAGCGGCGAGTATAATCCTTCCCAGCTTGAATATGTCGTTGTCTCCAATGCTTAGCGTAAATATTTCAAAGCATGTGCTGGCCCCGTTGAGAGCACCGAATGCGATAAGCCAGTTCCATGCGATCCTTGTTTCCCGCCGGTTCAGGCGATATGCCGTAATTGCCAGGACTATGCAGGAAATCCCGCAGCAAAGCATTATGTAATCCATCTGTCCAGATAATAATCCCATCATGAAGTATGCCTGTATTTTTCTTTCCGCTCCGCTATATTAAATGGCAGAGGTAATATTTCAGGGTATAGCTGTAAATGCAAAGTCTATTGTGATTGTATAACTATTTTTTTAAGATTTATCGATCCGTATTGAAAAAAATGCTTGCTCAGGTAGAATAAAAACGATTTTCTTTTTTCAGCCAACCAGCAGGAGTTTATGTGACAATGGAATCAATCAGGGAAATATATAAAACCGGAAACGGCCCCTCGTCGAGCCATACGATGGGCCCTAAATTTGCCGCTGAGAGATTCAAGGGGGAAAATTCCGAGGCAGCGAAATTCAGAGTCACTCTTTACGGCAGCCTTGCCGCAACAGGTAAAGGGCATCTCACCGATAAGGCGATAACGGATGTTTTGAAACCGGCTCCGGTCGATTTCATATGGAAACCGGAAACCATTCTTGAAACCCATCCAAATGCGATGATGTTCGAAGCCTTTTCCAAAAACGGAAAACTCATCTCTAGTGGACGCTATTACAGCGTCGGAGGCGGAACAATCATTTCAAACAACGAGAAAATAGGGACGAAGTCGGTTTATAAAAACACTAAAATGACTGAAATACTGAAATGGTGCAGTGAAAGTGGCCAGCCGATCTGGAAATATGTAGTTGATCTTGAAGGCGTTGAAATACTGCAATATCTTGGTGAAGCCTGGAAGACGATGAAGGAAACACTTGAGAGGGGGTTGGAAACCGAGGGCGTGCTTCCTGGAGACCTCAGGCTGGAAAGAAAGGCCCGCTCTTTTTACTATAAGGCGAAGCGTAATGATCTTGCGTCCCAGAAGACCGGATTCCTTTCCGCATATGCCATAGCCATAGCCGAGGAAAATGCTGCCGGTGGAATCGTAGTGACGGCTCCGACCTGCGGGTCATGCGGCGTTCTTCCGTCCGTCATGAAAAGTCTCCAGGAGATATATGGTTTTTCCGATGACGATATTCTAAAGGCTCTCGCGACTGCGGGACTGGTGGGCAATATGATCAAAACAAACGCTTCGATTTCGGGAGCTGAGGTGGGATGTCAGGGTGAGATTGGGGCGGCGTGCGCGATGAGTGCCGCCGGAGCCGCACAACTGCTCGGAGGATCTGCATTCCAGATCGAATATGCCGCAGAAATGGGGATGGAGCACCATCTCGGACTCACCTGCGACCCGGTGATGGGGCTTGTTCAAATCCCCTGTATTGAAAGGAATGCATTTGCGGCCGCCAGAGCCATGACGTGCGCCGAATACGCTTTGCTTTCCGACGGACGGCACAGGATTTCATTTGACGAGGTTATTGAAACAATGCGCATCACAGGGCACGACCTCAAAAGTTCCTACCGTGAAACCTCGACGGGCGGACTTGCGAAGCTCATCGGTGTCAGTTGAAATTCCAGATATTAAATTATGATTTTCCTGTGGACGAATTTATCCGAACATCAGGTAGACAGCGGCAAGTGCCGCAAATACTTTCACAAAAAGGGAAAATGTCTGGTTGTTTATGTATTTGACGGTTTTGACCCCGATAAAGGATCCGAGAATCACGGCCGGAATCATTTCCAAGTTGAAAATGAGTGTGTCCCTAGTGATAAAACCGAGATCCCAGCTGAACGGTATCTTGCTGGTGTTGAGTATGAGGAAAATCCAGGCGACCGTCCCTATGAAATTATTTTTCGGGAGGCCGATCGCCAGCAGGTAAATCGCCCATACCGGTCCGGCCGCATTGGCCGTCATAGTGGTGATTCCTCCAGTTATTCCGATAATCGCCGCGAACCACCAGGTATGCGGAATCAGTTTGGCTTTTTCATTGTCCGACCTATGGAACCACTCCCCTATGATAATCATCACAATCACGATTATGCCGATCAATATTTTAAAAACACCCTGGGAGATTCCGGAATATTTCATAAAAATCCAACCGATCGCAATTCCGGCAAAAGCCCACGGAAGCGCCCTCAATATGTGTTTCCACTTGGCATGCTTGCGGTAGATGAGAACAGCAATGATGTCGCCGACAATCAGAAGCGGAAGCAAAATGCCTGTTGATTGCTTGGGCAGGAAAATATACGCCATGAGCGGGACGGCAAGTATGCCGGCTCCGCTGACGCCGCTTTTGGAAAAACCTATGCATCCAGCGGAAACAAAAGCGATAATCCAGAATACGATCGAGCTGTCAATATTTGAAAAAACTGGCATTTATTGTTTCTTTCACTGTTGGAAACTGAAAACCATTGAATGCGGGGAAGGGACGCGGCAACTGAGTGCCGTGCCCTTTGATTGCGCCCTAGGATTAATTATTCCCTACTTTCCGTCAGCAGCGTATAAATAGTACTTACTGTGAGCCAATTTCAAAACTCAAGGAACGGTCGTGACAAGCCCTGGTCGCCTTTGTCGCCGCCATAGGCGGGTAAACACGACCCTCCATCACGCCGCGTCGGATAAAAATGGAGGGCGAGGCTTGTCCGAGCCGCAGTTTTGAAATTACCTCACTGTATTGATCGAATTGAGTTTTCTATTTCCTTTTTGCCTTGCTACCATAAGTCTCTCTCTTCTTCTTCACAAACTTGAATCCGCCGCCGGTTGTGAATTCCTCCATAGAAATCGCAATATCCGGAAATTTTGCGAGGATTTCCTTGTTGGCGGTGACGAGTTTGCAGGCAAGGGAGTTTGCCAGTGAAACATATTCAGCGTCATAGACACTTATTTTTTTTCTGATTGAGAATTCCAGAACATTCTCCGGATCGGTCTGCGCCTACTTGTCAGAAAGCAAATCGGCGGCCTCGATAAAAAGAGTTTTGCTTTCATTTAAGAGTCATGCCGTTGAATCTGGAATACTTTGACAGGACATTCAGGAACTCATATCTTATTATACCATAACGCTAGCATAATGCCAGCATGTGGCAATGCAATGGCCGGAAGGAATCCTCCGTGATAAATAAGGAGGTGGCGTTTGAAACTTGATTCTTGCGAACGCATATTAGGAACCGGATTTTTCAGAGGGCGTACAAGCAATAACAATGAAATGGTTGATGGCTTATGAAGATTATCTGTTCCAGTTTCTTTCTCCTGACATTTTACCTTTTGGCCTGTTCTCCGGCATTTGCGCAGGGGCAGATGAAAAATTCATTTCCTGGCGCGGCAAAGATATCCGGTTCCGCTGAGAATAAAACGGAACCGTCGGATGCGGAAGCCGTAAACCAGATCCGGCAGAAAATAACGGATGCTGAGCGTGCTTTTCAGGAATATATTGCATCTTCATCCAATAACAACATCCCGTTGGGAGCGACTCCCGGCGAGGCGATTGAGAAGAATACAATGATGCGGTGGCTCATACGCACGTATCAGAACAACATCACTCTTTTGGAGGAGATCGAGTCCATCCGGAAGAGGAGGGATGACATAGCCCGTGAAGCTTCATCATGGCCGGGGTTCGATGAAAAACCGCCTTATTCCATTCTTCTCGCCGACAATATACGCGATTCCATGCAGTCGTCCACATCAAAACTTGAATCTGCAAAAATATCAGGGGACCTTGCTGGAAAACTTGTAGAGGAGGCGAGGAATGAATTAAAGGGTTTTGAGGCGAAAATCCGGCAGACAAGCGAAAAAATGGAATCATTCAAAGACAAAGATTCCCCTGCCCGCCTTTCATGGCAGCTTGAATTCCTGAAACTGCAAAGCCGCGTTGCTGCGGCGAGAATCGCCAATTATGAGGTGAGGCATAAAATTTCCGAAGAGGAGGAGTCTGAACAGCGGCAGAAGCTCCAGTTCCTGGAAAAACAGCTTTCCATTGCCACTTCCAGGGTGCGTTTTTCAAAGGATGATCTTGACAGTGTTCTTTCAGTTTTGGATATCGAGCAGAACTATGTCAAAGATGAAACAGCTGCCGCTGAAATTGACTATCCGAAACAGCGGAAAGCCCTGGAGAAAGCCCGTGAAGAACTTAAATCAGCCATTCAGAATGCCTCTGAAGACAGGAAGTCTGATGCAAGTGAAAAAAAGAGGAGAATAGAGCATTTGCAGGAATTGGTTGAACTTCGGGGAGCCCAGGCGGAAACTGGTGCAAAAAGGCTCGAAGGCCTGAGGATGATTTCTGACGGGATCAATATGGAGCGCGGAATATGGGAGATGCGTTTTGCCAGCTATGGGGTCAAGGATTTCAAAAAACTTCAGGAATCCTATCGGAAGCTGAAATCCAATTCGGAAAAGGTCGGATTGTTCCAGGATTATTTCAAACGCCAGATAGACATAACTTCAAACCTGATAACCGAGGACAAGAACCGGCTTGAGGTTAATTACCGTGGTGGCGGTGAATTTGCCGGCGAAGTGGAGATTGTGAAGGAGAAATTCAAGGCATACAAGGAAAGGGATGAACTGTATCGTAGGACCGTGAATGTATCGGAAAAAATCCGGAGGCTTCTCACGCGATGGAAGGAATCGCTTGATTTCGACCACAAGTCCCTCTCTTTCACTGGGCGAATGCAGGAGCTTTTCTCCGGGATGTCTTCGTTCGGTTCAAAACTGTGGAGTTTTGAGTTGATTTCAGTTGACGACGTAATAGTGGTGGACGGACAGCAGATTGTTGGACGCCGCAGTGTGACGGCAGGCAAGATAATGGAGGTGCTCCTGACCCTTTTCATAGGGTATTTTGTCTGCTGTTTTATCGCATATCTGAGTAGTCGTTTCTTTATGAGGCGTTTTTCAGCGGAACAGCCAGTTGCGGAACTTGTACGCCGCTGGATAAAGTTTTCGCTGGTCATTTTCCTTGCCATTTTCAGCTTGGTGGTTGCGAAAATTCCGTTGACGGTTTTCGCCTTCGCAGGAGGAGCGCTTGCGATCGGCGTCGGATTCGGAATGCAGAACCTCCTGAAGAACTTCATCAGCGGCATCATTCTTCTCATTGAAAGGCCTCTGAGGGTGGGGGATGTCGTAGATGTCGGGGGAACTCTAGGCACTGTAACGAGCATTGGCCTGCGTTCATCGCTGATCCGCAATTCTAACGGCATAGAGATATTCATACCCAACAGCACATTTCTGGAAAACAATGTCATAAACTGGACCCATTCAAACAGACAGGCGCGGTTCAATGTGAAGGTGGGGGTGGCTTACGGGTGTTCTACAAAAAAAGTCACAGAGATCCTTTCAGATATCGCAGGGGAACATAGTCTGGTTTTGAAATCGCCCGCCCCTCAGGTCCTGCTTGAGGATTTCGGAGACAACGCCCTTGTTTTTGTGCTCAATTACTGGATAGATATTCTTCCCGAAATCGACACCCGCCGGATTGCGAGCGATATCCGGCACATGATGGAAAAGAAGCTTGGCGAAGCGGGCATAGCCATTTCATTCCCTCACGACGTCCACATAGACACCAAGAATCCCCTGAAGATAGAGCTGGTCCGCGGGGAAAAGAAGCAGGATAAAGAGAGTGACCAGTGACCAGTTATCAGCGACCAGCGACCAGCGACCAGATGGGATTTCAGGATTCGATATTAAGCACTGATATAATAATTTAATACTAAATGCGAGGACATAAGATTGCCATGGTAGACACAACTATTTCCAATCTTGGCGAGTGTAAGTACAAATCGCCTCTGGGTCTGAATGTAAAACCTGCCAAGGAAGAGGATTTTGGATTTGTTTCCGAATCGGAAAAGGTAAGATTCAGCCATGAGGTTGACATTGACCGTCCTGCTGTTTCAGAACTGCTTTTCGAGAAGGCTGGACCGCGTGAAAACATATTTTTTGATCCTGCCAAAACCCGTGCGGCGATAGTGACCTGCGGCGGACTCTGCCCGGGGCTCAACAATGTAATACGCTCTGTATTCCTCTGTCTCCATCATGCGTACGGAGTTCAAGAGGTTTTCGGGATAAGATATGGATATCAGGGGCTTAATCCCGCAGTCGGTGAAGCTCCGATACGCCTTGATGCGGACATGGTTGACCGCATACATCAGGCTGGCGGCACCATTCTTGGGTCATCTCGCGGAAACCAACCGATTCCGGTAATGGTTGATTTCCTGGTGAAGAACAACATCAACATGCTTTTCGCCGTAGGCGGTGACGGCACACAGCGGGGTGCGCAACAGATTACGGAAGAGGTGAAGAGGCGCGGCCTGAGCATAGCAGTTGTCGGTATTCCAAAGACGATAGACAACGACATCATGTATGTAAAGCGGTCGTTCGGTTACACGACGGCGGCCGATATGGCGCATGAAGTCCTCACTTGTGCACATACCGAGGCGAAAAGCTATCCCAACGGCATAGGTCTTGTGAAATTGATGGGGCGTGATTCCGGTTTCATCGCGGCCGGAGCCACCATAGCAAGTCAGGACGTGAATTTCACAATAATCCCGGAAATACCTCTCATCCTTGAAGGTGAAAAAGGTTTTCTTGAAACTCTGAAAAGACGCATACTCAACCGCAAGCACGCAGTCATCGCCGTAGCTGAGGGGGCGGGACAGGACCTTCTTGCCGGGGCAGGCGGGAAAGATGCTTCGGGCAATGTGCTTCACGGGGACATAGGCATATTCCTGAGGGAAAAGATTGTTGCCTATTTCAAGGAGCAGAAGATTCCGGTCAATATGAAGTACATTGATCCGAGCTATATCATCCGGAGCGTCCACGCAAATTCTGAGGACAGTTTCCTCTGCGACCAGTATGCCCGGAACGCCGTGCATGCCGCGATGGCCGGAAAAACCGGACTTATCATAGGATTGTGGAACGGCTTCATAAATCTTCCGATTCCGCTGGCCACCGGCAAGAGGCAGTATATGAATCCCGACGGTTTTCAATGGAATTGCGTCATATCTTCGACAGGTCAGCCGATCAGATGGGGATGAGGGGGAAGCTCGAAAGTTCGAAAATGCGGAAGATTGAAAGTTTAGAGGTTCCCTTAGTTGTATTTTTTCGATGTCTTCCACTTGAAAAAAAATCAATATGATGTATTTATGGTTTACATTGATGCATAAGTGCATCAGAAAGAAGAAAGGATTTTAATAAATGAGCACATTGACCATACATGCCCTTGATCCTGTGACTGAAAAACGAATCCGTGTAAAAGCACGGAAGGAAAAGAAAAGTCTTAATCAGATTCTCAAGGAATTGCTTTCTGGGTCTGTTGGCGTTTCCGCCCCTTCCTGTCCTGAAAATCACCGTGCGGAATTCCAGGAATTTTCCGGCATTTGGTCGGACAAGGATCTGGATGAGTTCAATCAGGCCATATCCGACCTTGAACGTGTTGATGAGAGGGATTGGCAATGAAAGCGGTTCTCCTTGACACAAATGCCTTCTCCGCACTTTTCAGGGGTGATGAAAAGGTTTTGAAAACAATATCGGGCGCAGATCATGTTTTTGCATCTGTCGTCGTCATAGGTGAACTCGAGGCTGGTTTCCGTGGCGGGACACGTTATGCGGAGAACATTGAAATACTTGACAGATTTCTTGCCAGACCCACCGTTGAAACACTGGAAGTAACCCGTGAAACCGGGGATTGTTTTGGAATGATCAAGGATACCTTGCGCCGGAAAGGCTCCCCTATTCCTGTCAACGACATATGGATTGCCGCCCAATCCATCGAGAGAGGTGCTGTTATTGTAACCTATGACAGACACTTTGCCAGTATTGACGGACTGCGCATGTGGCATCTTGCGTAACAGCCCTCTATTATAAATTATTCAACTCAGTTTTCCAACTACGCCTTGAGAGGGTAAAACTACGCCTTTTGTCCTGGTTTGTTTGATTTATCCATATCATTCGGCTATCTTTCATCCAGTATGAAAATCAAAAATCCCATTAGTTTAACGGAGGGGCGATGAACAGGTTTATTCTTATTTTAATTCTTTTATGCATGTTTTTCACAGGCTGTGAAAAGAAGGGGAAGCCGGTAGCGGTTCCGCCGTCTGTAACGGTAGTGAAGGTTGCGAAGGGAGATGTTATTTCCTCAACTGAAATAATAGGTCAGGCGAAGGCGTATGACGAGGTTGACCTTGTGGCGCGCGTCCAGGGGTTTCTCACGAAAATAAATTTCACGGAAGGAACTGTTGTGACGAAGGGTCAGTTGCTTTTCCAGATTGAAAAGGACCAGTATCAGGCGCTTGTCGAGTCAGCCCAAGCGGTGCTCATGAAGGCTCAGGCCGTTTTGGACAATGCGGAAACAACATATAACCGCCAGAAGAAACTTTTCGAAGAGAATGCTACGGCAAAGAAGAATCTGGACGACGCCACCGCCGCACAAGCGGAGGCGAAGGCGAATGTGATGCAGGCTCAGGCGGATATTACAACTGCGACACTGAATCTCGGATATACCACCATCAATGCGCCTTTTGACGGGAGGATAGGTTTTTACACATATAGTGAAGGCAACTTGGTCGGACCCGGTAGCAAGAGGCTGGCAAACGTAGTCAAGATTGACCCGATGAGGGTGCAGTTCAACATTAACGAGATTGACCTAGTTAATCTCCATCTCGAAAAGGTCAAGGAACAAACAGCGGCAAGGGAAAATTATGTGGTGCTGATTCAGTTCCAGGACGGCAGGGTCTATAATCAAGAGGGAAAAATAAGTTTTGCGGATAACAAGGTGAATAGTTCGACAGGAACGATTCTGATCGAAGCCCTTTTCCCTAACCCAGATCAAGTCGTAGTTCCTGGAATGTATGTGAAGGTGGTTTTAAAGGACAAGGAGCAGAAGTCGGCACTGCTGATTCCGCAGTCATCCATACAGGAAAGCCAGCTTGGCAAGTTCGTGTTGGTGGTCGGAGCCGACAACAAGGTGAGCCAGTGCGTGGTAAAGACAGGAATCAAGAGCGGTCCGTCAATACAGGTTGTGGAAGGACTGAAGGAAGGAGAGATGGTGATCGTGGAGGGACTGCAGAAAGTCAGACTTGGCGCGGTTGTGAAGCCGACCATTGATGAGACATATACATTCAATAAAATAGACATTGAAGTGGGAAAATGATAAGTAAATTCTTCATAGACCATCCGCGTTTTGCAATCGTGATCTCTATCGTGATCACTATTGCCGGGCTAATCTCCATATTCAGTCTGCCGATTGCGCAATATCCGAACATTACGCCATCGCAGATCCAGATAACCGCACAGTATCCCGGGGCTGACGCAGAGTCTGTCCTCAAGACTGTCGTCGAACCGATTGAAGCGCAGGTCAACGGCGTCAAAGGGATGATGTATATTTCGTCAACCAGTTCCGATGACGGTTCTGCGATAATCACCGTTACGTTTCCGGCCGGTACAAGCGGGGATATCAATACCGTCAACGTACAGAACAAGGTTAGCATAGCCGAGCCAAAGCTCCCTGCGGAAGTCAAGGCCCAGGGTCTCATAGTGAAGGAGAAATCCAGCAACATTCTGCTGGTCATAAGTCTCTATTCCCCGAACGGCACCCATAATCCGATATTCCTGAGCAACTATGTCAATCTATATGTCAGGGACGAGATCATGAGGATATCCGGAGTTGCTGACTCTACGACGCTCGGAGCTGCGGTCTATTCGATGCGGCTCTGGATGAATCCCGACAGGATGGCGGGGTTGAACTTGACGGCTTCGGATGTGATCAACGCCATAAAACAGCAGAACGTACAGGTGTCGGCAGGTGCTATTGGTGAGGCTCCATGCGCTTCAGACCAGCCTTTCCGTTTTACGATCCAGACGCAGGGTCGCCTGGACTCGGTCAAGCAGTTCGAGGAGATCGTAGTAAGGGCGATGCCTGATGGAAACAATGTCAAGGTCAAGGATATAGCCCGTGTCGAGCTCGGTGCCGAGAATTACAATTCCGAAAGCGATCTCAACGGGAAACCGGCATCACTGCTCATGGTGTTCCAGCTTCCGGACGCGAACGGAATCCAGATAGCGCAGCAGTGCAGAAAACGTCTCGAGGAGCTGAAGAGGAATTTTCCGCCGGATCTCGATTACGGGATTCAGTATGACACCACGAAATTCATCAAGGCGTCCATTGACGAAGTTGTGAAAACCCTGTATGAGGCTGTATTTCTTGTCATACTCGTGACCTTCCTGTTTTTGCAGTGCTGGCGTTCCACTCTTATACCGACAATTGCGGTTCCCGTATCGCTCATAGGGACATTTGCGGTTCTTCTAGCACTTGGATATTCGATCAACCTGATAACGCTGTTCGGCCTGATACTGGCGATTGGAATCGTGGTGGATGATGCGATCCTGGTCATAGAAAACGTGAATCACCTCATGAATTCCGAGAAGCTTTCACCGCGCGACGCCGCCAGGAAGACGATGGAACAGGTGACCGGTCCGATAATCGCCACTACGCTCGTTCTGCTTGCAATGTTCATTCCTGTCTGTTTCCTTCCCGGCATCACCGGGGAGATGTACCGCCAGTTCGGCGTGACTATTTCCGTGGCAGTCCTCATATCTGCGATAAATGCGCTGACGCTCAGCCCCGCTCTCTGTGCGACTTTGCTGAAGCCTGAAGTGGAAGGCAGGAAGCTGTTTTTCATATTCAGATGGTTCAATGGAGTCTTTGATGTCACAACGAGAGGGTATTCGAGGGTTGCCGGACTCGTAATCCGGAAGTCGTTCATAGTGATGATTGTCTATGCCGGGCTCATGTTTATCAGCTGGAAGATTTACGGATTGCTTCCTACGGGATTCATACCTAACGAGGATCAGGGCGCATTCATGGTTAACGTCCAACTGCCCGAGGCCGCATCTCTCCCTCGCACTACAAGGATAACAAACACGGCCAGGGAGATCATGCTTGGAGTTCCGGGTATGACCGACGCCCTGTCGACGACCGGATACGGCATACTCACGTCGACCTACGCATCAAATAATGCGTTCATCATCGGCGTACTCGACGACTGGTCGAAAAGGAAGGCGCCGGAACTTGGACAGGAATCAGTACTCCGCCAGATTTATGCGAAATTCATGGCGATTCCCGGTGCGATAGTAATGCCGTTTAATGTGCCTGCCATTCCGGGTCTCGGCACTTCGGGAGGTTTTTCATTCGTGGTGCAGGACACTGCCAGTTCGGATCCGCAGAGGCTTTTCCAGGCAATGAATCAACTGGTGCTGGAGGCGAACCAGCGCCCGGAAATAACCGGGGCATTCTCCACTTTCCGCGCCAGCGTCCCGAGAATATTCCTGAAATTCGACCGTGAGAAGGCGCTCAAGCTGGGCGTTTCCATAGATGAGATAAATACTGTGCTGAAAGGGCTTGCCGGATTCACCTATATAAATGATTTCAACAAATTCGGCAAGACATACAAGGTGGAGATGCAGGCCGACTCGAAATACCGCGCAGAGCTTGACGACATCATGGGGCTACATGTCAGGAACAGCAAGGGCGAGATGGTTCCGATCAATACGCTGGTTATTCCTGAAACACGCTTCGGCCCGCAGTATCTCAACCGGTACAACCTGTATCCGTCGGTTACGATAAATGGAGGTTCGGCGGTAGGCTTCAGTTCCGGGCAGGCCATGAAAGCGATGGAGGAGATTGCGGAGAAGAATCTTCCTGCCGGGATGAAGTATGAGTGGACAGACATATCATACCAGGAGAAACTGGCCGGCAATAAGGCTGCGATCATATTTGCGCTGGCTCTTTTTTTCATCTATCTTTTCCTTGTTGCCCAGTATGAGAGCTGGATGATTCCATTCGCAGTGATACTTTCAGTCCCCATTGCCTTCTTTGGTGCGCTGATTTTCCTCCTCATCATGGGACTTGACAACAATATCTACACGCAGGTGGGGTTCGTGCTTTTGTTTGGAATCGCCTGCAAGACAGCCATCCTCATAGTCGAGTTCGCCAAGGAGAGCCATGAGAAGGGGATGAGTATAACCGAGGCTGCGGAGCATGCCGCAAGGCTGAGGTTCAGGGCGGTCATGATGACGGCCATAGCGTTCATCCT
>CAMCYE010000052.1 GCA_945883805.1 Victivallis vadensis
CAGGCAGGAATGCCTGTGTTACTTTTCAAACTGGGTCTGTCCGCATAGATTCCTCCGTGGTCAGAAGATTTTCCCCGCGAAGCGCAGGAATGAGATAAATTAGGCGGCCACCCCGGTCATTCGACGGGGCAAGAAGGGTCGCAACTTTAAGTAACACAGGCTTCAGCCTGTAGTTAATTTAATCTGGAAACACAAGGGAAATTGCAGGCTAAAGCCCGCATTACTTTTCAAGGCAACTTTGAAATTCCTTAACGTTGAATTAGGCGGCCAAAGCGCCGCGACTCTTTATGGAACGCCGAACTCCAGTTCGGCTCTTTTGTCATTTACCATTAAAGCCGGTCTGGAGACCGGCGTTCCTTAAAATACAATTTCCTATACAATTGAATTAGGCGGCGTAGGCGGCCAACGGCCGCAACTTTTTGGAGTGCCAGCATCTGGTGGCATCTGTCATAATGTGGTACAGGCGTCTCGCCTGTTCTTCAAGAAAGAAAAGAAACAGGCGAGACGCCTGTACCACACTATTTTAATTAAGAATGCTGACAAAGAGGCAATTTCAAAATTGCCTCTCATTTATAAAATCAGCCCCGGATTTTATTTCCCGAGACTCCCCAGCATTTCCTCGACGCGCTTGAGTTTATCTTCGTTTTCAGCGAGTATCTTCTTCGCCTCCTCGATGACTTTTGGAGGAGCCTTGCCGACGAATCTCTCGTTTGAAAGTTTCGCTTTCGCCCCTGCGATCCAGCCTTCAATCTCCTTCTTCTGCTTGTCCAGCTTGGCAAGTTCCGCCTTGATGTCTACAAGGCCTTCAAGAGGCATGAAGATTGTTCCGGCATCAGTTACGATTGACGGAGCCGGTCCGGCGGCTGCGAAGTTCGCATCTATCACCACACTTTCGGCGCGGAGCAGGAGTTCGATTGCGGGACGCTGTTCCTCGAGGAATATTTCAGTCGCCTTGTCAACAGGCCTGATGAAATATCTGATTTTGAGCGACGGTGCGATGCTGCAGGATGCGCGCAGGTTTCTTCCCGCGCTGATTATTGCGAATTTCGCAACAACCTTCTTTACAAGCTCGGCGCTGATGCCGAGTCTTGCGAGATCCGCAGACGGCAGGGCCTCCGGATATTCTGCGAGCATTATGCTTTCATCTTCCTTCAGATATCCCAACTGATGGGATATCTCCTCGGTGACAAACGGCATGAACGGATGCAGGAGTTTCAGTATTGTGAACATCGCATGATCGAAAAGTCCGAGCGTCCTGTCCCGCTTGCCGCCATTTTCCTTACTGAAGAAAGTATCCTTTGAAACTTCGATATACCAGTCACAGAATTCGCCCCAGACAAACTCGTAAAGATTGTGGACGGCATCGTGGAACCTGAAAGCTTCAAGCGATTCATTGACCGACGAGACAACCTGGTTCAGCCTTCCGAGCATCCACTTGTCATCCTGTGAAAGATCGGACGAATTCATGGAATCCAGACTGAAGACGACCACGTCGCCCTGCATTTTACGGAAGCGGGAGGCGTTCCAGAGCTTGTTGGCGAAGTTCCTGCCGATTTCACACTTCTCATTGCTGTAGCGAATGTCCATTCCGAGCGGTGCGATATATATGATTGAAAAACGGAGGGCGTCCGCGCCGTAGGTCTTGATGACATCCAGAGGATCCGGTGAATTTCCGAGTGACTTGCTGAGCTTGCGTCCGGTCTCGTCGCGGATGATGCTGGTGAAATAGACGTTTTTGAAGGGGATTGCACCTTTGAATTCGCAGCCCGCCATTATCATTCTGGCGACCCAGAAGAAAATAATGTCGGGGCCGGTAACAAGGTCACAGGTCGGATAGAAAAATTTCTGCAATTTTTTCTCTTCCCCTGTATCATTCGGCCAGCCCATGATTGAGAACGGCCAGAGCCATGAACTGAACCAGGTATCGAGGACATCCTCATCCTGCGTCCAGTTTTCAATGTCCTTCGGCGCTTCAAGCCCGACAAATATTTCTCCGGTTTTCCTGTTGTACCAGGCGGGAATGCGGTGCCCCCACCATATTTGGCGGCTGATGCACCAGTCCTTGATGTTCTCCATCCAGTGGAAATATGTCTTCGTCCAGCGGTCCGGATAGAATTTTATTTCGCCGGATTTCACAGCTTCGATTGCGGGTTTCGCAAGTTCCTTCATGCTGACGAACCACTGTTCGCTTACACGAGGTTCTATCGGGACATCACCGCGTTCGGAATAGCCGACGCTGTGCATGTGATCTTCTATTTTATCGACCAGCTTCGCATCGGTCATTAGCCTCACAATTTTCTCGCGGCATTCGAAACGATCAAGTCCGACAAACTCCTCGCCTGCGGCTTCGTTCATCGTGGCGTCTGCGTTCATGACATTCAGGATCTGGAGCTTGTGGCGGAGACCGACCTCGAAGTCATTCGGGTCATGGGCCGGAGTGATTTTGACACAGCCCGTTCCGAATTCCGGGTTGGCGTGTTCATCGGCGATAACCGGAATTTTTCTGCCCGTGAACGGAAGATCAATCGTTTTGCCGACAATTTTCTTATAGCGTTCATCTGCAGGGTTGACGGCGACGGCGGTGTCGCCGAGCATTGTTTCCGGACGCGTTGTCGCAATGACGAGGTGACCGGAGCCGTCTGAAAGCGGATATCTGAAATGATAGAAATAGCCGTGAACGTCCTTATGAATCACCTCTTCCTCAGACAGTGCGGTTTTTGAGACAGGACACCAGTTTATCATTCGGGAACCGCGGTAGATGTATCCTTTCTCGTAGAGGCGGACAAAGACTTCGCGGACGGCCTGACTGAGCCCCTCGTCCATTGTGAAGCGTTCGCGCTCCCAGTCACAGGAGGTTCCGAGTTTCCGAAGCTGCTTGATGATGGTGCCGCCGTACTGCTCCTTCCACTGCCATACGCGTTTTATGAATTCCTCGCGACCATAATGATCGCGACCGTGTCCTTCAGTTTCACGGAGCTGTTTGTCGACGCGGGTCTCGGTGGCGATGCCGGCATGGTCTGTCCCTGGGAACCAGCACGCCTCGTAGCCCTGCATCCGGCGCCATCTGGTCAGGATGTCCTGAAGCGTGTTGTTGAGCACATGCCCCATCGTCAGGATGCCCGTCACATTGGGTGGAGGTATGACAATGGCATAAGGCTTTTTATTCGAATCCGGATTTCCCTTGAAATATCCGTTGTTCTCCCAGACGGGATACCATCTGTTCTCAACATCATTCGGCTCGTATGCCTTCGGCATTTCATTTGTGCTCATATCTTCCAATCCTCTCTAAATTATAAATTAGGCGGCCAAGAGCCGCGACTTTAGTCGTCAGTCGTCAGTCGTCAGTCGCTAGTCGTCAGTCGTTGGTCGCTAGTCGTAAGTCGTCGGCACTCTTCCTAACACTCCGACTCACCGATTCTCCGTTTCGCCGATTCATTCCCCAACCGATAACTGGTCACTTGGTCACTTTGAAATTCCTTATCTTTAAATTCAAGCTCGAAATTTAAGCTGGTTTCTCTCAATATCAAATAAATAATCTTGAGCGGAAGCCTTTCCGCGACGCAGACAGGGGATATTTAAGAACGAACCGCCACGCCCGTCCGCCAGGTCGGAGATTCTTTATAATAATAAAATCAGGCTTGAATTTAAAAAAATCTGATTTACTGTAACCAAGGTTACGGTAACCAAGGTTACAATATTATGAAATTCTACGATAGGGAAAAAGAACTCCTGGAGCTGCATAACCTATGGCGGCAGACGGAGTCATCATCCAAAATGGCAGTCCTTACTGGGCGCAGACGCGTCGGCAAGACATTACTCTCCCTCGAATTCTCAGGCAACTCCAAGCATATTTATCTTTTTGTTTCAAAAAAATCCGAACATCTTCTTTGCCTTGAATTCCTTGACCAGATAAAAAAGGCATTTGAAATTCCGGTAATCGGCGAAATCCGCAACTTCAGGGATGTGTTCACCCTGCTGATGGAAATTTCAAAGAAAGAACGCTATACCCTTATAATTGATGAATTTCAGGAATTCTTCAACATCAACCCTTCGGTATATTCCGAAATGCAGAACATATGGGATTTAAACAAGAATAAATGCCGTTTGAACCTGATCCTTATAGGCTCTGTATACTCCCTCATGCGAAAAATCTTCCAAAATGCCAAAGAGCCGCTTTTCGGAAGGGCTGACAGGATATTCTACATCAGGCCTTTCAGCATAAAAACCATAGGCGATATCCTGACCGATTATGATTTAAAAAATGTCAGAAACATATTTGACTTATACCTGTTCACAGGAGGCCTGCCGAAATACATCGAAATACTCCTTGAAAATTCGGCTTTTTCAAGAAAAAAGATAATAGATTTCTTCCTTGATGCCAATTCCCCGTTCCTCCATGAGGGCAAGAACCTCCTTATTGAAGAATTCGGACGGGATTACGGAATTTACTTCTCCATACTGGAACTCATTTCCTGCGGCAAGACGTCAAGACACGAAATCGAATCAATGCTGGAGAAAGACATAGGAGGATATCTGGAACACCTTGAGAACGATTACTCCCTGATATCGAGGATAAGGCCGATTAATTCGAAACCCGGAGCACGCAGTCTGAAATACAGGATAACCGACAACTTCCTTAATTTCTGGTTCCGCTTCATCTACAAGAACCGATCCGCTGTAGAAACAGGTAATTTTAACTATATACGCGAGATAATCGAACGTGACTTCCAAACCTATAGCGGTAGGATACTTGAGTCATTTTTCCATGAAATCTTTGCCGAAACCGGTGATTTTAACAGAATCGGATCCTTCTGGGAGAAAGGAAACCTGAATGAAATCGACATGGTTGCCTTAAATGAAAAAAATAAAACAATACTGCTGGCGGAAGTTAAACTGAATAAGGTCAGATTGGACATAAAACAGCTTGAAGCTAAGGCGAAAGCCATTTTACCTTCATATCCAGGATACACTCCGGAGCTACTGCTGCTGTCACTGGATGATGCGGAAAAATATCTGCTTTGAATTTAAAACGGATGACTGTATATTCCCGCCCGTACAAACAAACCATTGGAGGACTTATGAAAAATATCTTCAGAATCACGATGACCGCATTTCTCCTCACCGTTTCCATGTCGGGACTCTATGCACAGGATAAGACGGCGGCGGCTCCGGCAAAACTCGAAAAACCCACACTTGCAGTTCTTCCGTTCGTGCTGGAACCAAACAGCATACAGATCAATGTGAATGACGCCGAGATGAAGATACAGATCGTTGAAAGCGAATTCGCAGACCAACTGCTCCAGAATCTCGTCAAATCCCGCAAGTTCACAGTCCTTGAACGCTCTTTCGTCGAAAAGATCATGAAAGAGAACAAGCTCACCGAATCCGACTACGCCAAGCCCGGTGAAGACCAGAGGATAGGAAAACTCCTCGTTGCAGACTACCTTGTGGTCGGACACGTTGACAGGGTCGAATTCTATCTGGAAAAGAAATTCATAGAGATAACCAAGGAAACCTCCATACGGCTCAAAAGCACCATGAAAGTCCATTTCCGGGTCGTGGAGACCAAGTCCGGAAAAATCGTCTGCGCAAACACCATCACAAGGAAACTTGACAGCAAAGACATTCCAGCACAGGAACGCAAGAACATGACCGGCGGCGATTACAGGGACCTGCTTTTCTCCAATACCGCAACAGCTGCGGCAACATACATCCTGGAAGGCATCTATCCGGTAAAAATAGCTTCAGTATCAGGAGACGAACTCGTAATCAACCGCGGCGAAGGCACCGGACTTGTGGTTGGCGGACAGTATGAAGTCTTCGCCCAAGGCGAAATTGTGAAGGATCCCGACACAGGTGATGTCATAGGTTCCGACGAAACAAAGGTCGGATTGATTGAAGTCACTTCCGTGCAGCAGAAATTCTCCAAGGCGAAGGTCATCAAGTCTGAGGGCGCTCTTGTCGTAGGAGCAATCTGCCGCCAAGTTGACAAGAAGGAAAAAGATGTCGAGTCCGCCACCCCGCGCGCGACACCCGGATGGTGATGACTAAGGCGACGGAATGTGCAAGCGAACAAAAAATGTCAGAGTATCAATGTGTCAAAGTATCAGAGCAAATTTATCTGACACTCTGAAACGATGGTTCTCCGCAGTAAAAGAATGATGACACTTTGACACGACTCCTTGAGATATGGCGATTTCAAGGAGTGAAATTCCCCTAAGAAGGCATATTTCAAGGATTTCAAAACTACTCATGACTTTAAAACTAATTAGATGTTTATTTGTGCTATCTCTTGTACTTGCCACGGGCTGTTCATCAATCTTCACTGCAAGGTCTCAAAAAGAGGGGCTGATGGCCGCCTACACTTCCGGCAACCTAGAGGAATCGGTCAAAATTGTCGATGAGATGTCCGAGAAAAGATCTGGCACAGGCGACGAGCTGATGTGGCGGCTTGAACAGGGGAAAATAAAATTTGACGCCGGAGACTACAAAGGCAGTCTTACAGCTTTTGAAAAATGCGAGGCGCTAATCAAGGAATTCGATGACCGCGCGGCAATCAATGCGAGAGAGGCGGGCGCGGAGACAGGTTCCGCGTTCACAAACCAGAACGCCCTGCCCTACAAAGGATTCAACTATGACAGAATCCTCCTCAACACCTACAAGGCCCTTGACTATTTCGCGCTCGGAAACGTCTCGGACGCAAACGTGGAACTGCGTCGCGCGTACGAACGCCAGAAGGAGGCTGAAAAGAAATTCGCGGACGAGATAAAGAAACAGGAGGAGGAAAATAAAAAGGAAGGGACGAATGCCGGGAAACCGGTTACTTTCGAGGGACTTGAAAATGAACATCCGGAACTCAAGAAATCCTTTGACGACATGAAAAGCAAATCCAACAAGACGTACGGGAGCCTGATGAACCCGTTCGTAACCTACATGTCGGGCATACGTTATCTGCTGGACAAAAACTATCCCGAAGCCGACGTCGATTTCAGAAACCTCTACAAAATGGACGTTGAAAATCCGCTGGCCCAGCAATACTACGTGACAACTTCGCAATATATGGCAAACAAGATCCCAAAAGAGCTGGCAGACGTCAAGCCTTTCAGTTATCCTCTCAACACCAACACTGTCTTTGTAATATTCGAGAACGGGCTTGCTCCTGCATTAAAGGAACAAAAAATACAGATTATCCTGCCCACAGGATATTCCGGGATTGCATATTCAGACCTGGAATATTTCCCAGCCTCAACAGGGAACCTGAAAATTACGGATTCCGCTGAAAATTCATTCAAGACAGTCACCATTTCAGCCATGGATTCGGTCGTGTCCCAGGAATACAAGGATATCTTCCCCGGAATGATAACACGGCTCGTCATATCGACAATAATCAAGGAAGGCGCCAGTGCGGCGGCGGAGGTGGCCGCCTGGCAGGTGGGCGGAACCGGAGGAGTGGTGGCAGTGGTGGGCACAGTGATTGCCACCAGCGCATACAAGTATGCATTCAATACTGCCGACACACGCTGCTGGCAGACCCTTCCGCGTGAATATCAGGTTGCGCAACTCCCCCGCCCTTCCGACGGAAAATTGAAACTGAGCGCTGTTTCGCCGGATGGCACCATGACTTCCGTGGAACCGATCGAAGTCAAGGTCGAAAAAAACCGGGCAATCATACACGTACGCCAGTCCGGACAGGGAAATATCGCTGTCAGAGTTTTTGAATTTGAATAAATTCCGTCAAGAGGAAACTTGACGGAATTTATAACTGCTTGGATATTCCGGAAGACCGAATTATATTAAAGTGATCCCTTAAAGAAGGAAATTATAAAAAAGGCAACTCCCATGAAAATGAAATTATTGACACTTTCGGCAATGGTTCTTGCGATGTTCGCACTGCCAGCTTGCAACGCTCCTGTAAACACTGTGGAAAACACCGACAAAGTCATGGAAAAGGATTTTGTCAGAAATAAGCGCGTGGTCACGGATGAAGGACTGGGGGACAGGCTTCAGATCGTCAGCGTAGACAAGCAGGAGCTTGCAACCGGCCTCATGAAGGTCCAGGTTTCAATAAAAAACACCAGAAAATCAGACTATAAGTTCGCCTACAGGTTCCAGTGGTTCAATGAGTCAGGAATGGAAGTCTCCACTTCTGCGACGACATGGATTGAAAAGGATGTCATCGGCGGCGAGGAGTTTTTCCTGTCGGCAGTCTCCCCCAACGAGAGATGCAAGGACTACAAGCTTATGATGAAATCACTGTAATATTTTCCTTCCAGTTGCAACTGGAGGGAAAATATATCACACTGACTCGTCGATTGAAATATTCTTGAATATGGGTTCACCTATCGTCTTCCATAAGCCGTCCCAACCCTTTGTGAGACCTTCAAAAGTGAGAATGTAAACAGTGCCGGTGGTGTCATTGGAAATATAAAGCCTGTGGACCGTCACGCTTGCGTTTTCATCAGAGTTGTCCACGTATATGTAACCTATCTCCTTGAAAATGCCCCTCTTCTCGTTCCACTTCTT
The DNA here is from genome assembly GCA_945883805.1 of Victivallis vadensis. Lineage (GTDB taxonomy): Bacteria > Verrucomicrobiota > Lentisphaeria > Victivallales > GWF2-50-93 > GWF2-50-93. The sequence continues at coordinate 8,524 of CAMCYE010000052.1, forward strand.
CTGAAATTTCACTTTCTTTTCAGTCTTCTCGACTGCTTCGAGTGAATACTCTGATGGAAGTTTCCCCTTGCCCTTACCCGGAACGCCCCGGATCATTATCACATCAAATCCAGTTTGATAAATCCCTTTCTGATCAATATTCTCCTTTGTCAGATAATATTCATATCTTTCGTCCTTGTTATTGGGGACAAACTTGAAATGCCATCCTTCCGGCAAAAGGAATGAAGCCTTCGCAAAAGGGAGCTGCTGCCATGAAAAATCCTTCGGAGGCTCTGGCAGAACATCCGTGGAATAAGCACAGCATCCGGACAAAAGTACCAACCACATTAAAATCTTCTTCATTTTCCCTCCTGTTTTTTAATATTCGAGCCAATTGCAAAATCGGCAAATTTGAACTTAAGATATTCTGACAGGATAACAGGATTCCAAGGATATTTATAGTAAATTACATTCATCGGAAAAAAAACGCGTCAACAGAGTGACGCGGCTACAGCTTGGATTTGCTGTAGTAACGGCACTCTGTTGCCGTTCTCTTTAATTCCAACTTTAGTATTTAAATCCAGTTTAATCCTGTTATCCTGTCTAAAATACAACTTCCTATACAATTAAATTAATCTAGAAACACTAGGAAAATTGCAGGCTAAAGTTTACCCGACTCTGGCGGCGTCAAAGGCGACCAAGACCCGCATTACTATATTCAACATTGAAATTCCTTAACTTCAAGGTAGGGACGGATCACCGATCCGTCCGCCGTAGCCTTGGCGAAGGGGAAGCCGTCCGTTCTGAGATGGCGGTTTCGGCGAAACCGCCCTACCTTCGCCAATTTCGCAATTGGCTCACCCGAACAGATCTGGAGTGAACATCGCATCCTCTACTGCATGTTTATCCTTGACGGACTGCCGTACGTGTTTTACTTCTTGGCCATACCCGGTCTTTTCAAGTTCGGCTATAATGCTTTTCATCTCAAGATCCGCTGCGATGGATTTAAGTTTATCGATATCAGGCTTTCTCTTCAAGTAACTATTGATGTCCAGCCAGCCATCGTCTGAAATCGAAAGGTCCAGTGCGATGATCTTCTGATTCCTTCTGATTATTTCGGTGGAGCCGATAATTTTTTCACGAAGCTTCCCGTTTTCTATTTCAGTTGCTCTTTTGAGCATCTCGTCGAGCGAACCGAACTGACTTATGAGTTTGGCCGCCGTCTTCGGGCCGACCCCGTCAACTCCAGGGATATTATCCGAACTGTCTCCGATAAGGGAAAGATAGTCCACGATCTGGGACGGCAGGACTGCGAATCTCGCAACAACCTCATCCCTGCCCTGCAAAAGGAAACCGCCAAGCTTCCTGTCGGGGATGAGCATTTTCACCCTGTCGTCTATGACCTGGGCTATATCCTTGTCGGCACTTATTATCCTTACCGGATTTTCCTTGAAATTTACGGCGACGGCGGCAATTATATCGTCAGCCTCGGTTCCGTCACGCTCAAAGATATTCCATCCCGCCGCCTCGATCCACTGTCTTATGCATGGCAGCTGGGATCGCAGTTCCTGCGGCATTGGCGGTCTTTTCGCCTTGTATTCAGGGGCGAGTATCATGCGATGCGCCGGACGTCCCTTGTCAAAAACCACGGCGCCATAAGGAGAGGGATAATCTTTTTCAAGGGAAAGCAGAAACTTGGCGGTCGCCAGGACAGCGTTTGTAAACTGTCCTTTTGAGTTTGTCAGCAGGGGCAGGGCATAAAACCCACGGTATATCTGTGAATATGCGTCGATCAGTGTAATTGTGTCATTCATCAAAAATTATCCTATTGAGTAAAAATCCAGAAGTGAAAATAGGATTAAATGCTGAAAAGTCAACCACTAAGAAAATTTTTCCGTCTCGGAAAAATTAATAAGGATAATCACTACAACAGTCCCAGTTTCGCCCCGACTTTTTTGAAGGCCGCAAGCGCTTTATCCATTATCTCTTTGTCAAGGGCGGCGGATATCTGGATACGGATCCTCGCTGTGCCCTCAGGCACAACCGGATAACCGAAGCCTGTAACAAAAACGCCTTCTCCGAGAAGGGCGTTGCTGATTTTTATCGCCTGGGCGGTTTCACCTATGATTATAGGTATGATTGCTGATTCGCTCTCAAGAGGTCTGAACCCCATGGATTCGAGACCGTTCCTGAAATACACGACATTAAAACGAAGCTTGTCTACAAGCTCAGGCCGGCTTTCAAGAGTGCGTATCGCCTGCAAAGCACTTCCCGCAACGGTGGGAGGCACTCCGTTTGAGAACAGTTGCGGACGGGAGACCTGGGACAGCGTATCCACCACGGATCTGCTTGATGCCACAAATCCGCCCGCCCCACCTCCAAGCGCCTTGCCCAAAGTTCCGGTGATGATATCTATTTTTCCGAGAAGATCAAAATGTTCGACCGTACCCCTCCCCGTTTTTCCCATGACACCTATGCCGTGTGAATCATCCACCATGATGACGGCATCATATTCAGCTGCGAGCTTCGCAATCTCCGGGAGCGGCGCCAAATCGCCCTCCATACTGAAAACCCCGTCAGTGACAATCAACTTCGTATTTGCGTTTTTCACTTTCTTGAGACAGTTTTCCAGTTCATTCATGTCCGCATGCTTGTAAATCACCCTTTCCGCCTTGGACATGCGGCAGCCGTCGATCAGGCTTGCATGGTTCAGGGAATCTGAAATTATCGCATCGCCCTCCTTCGCCATTACGGGAATAGATCCCATATTGGCATCCCAGCATGATACATAGGTCAAAGCGGATTCAGTTTTCAGAAATCCGGCAATTTCATTTTCAAGTTCCCTGTGAATCGTGAAAGTGCCACAGATAAACCGCACGGAAGCGGTTCCAGCCCCGTATTTCTTCAATGCCCTGACTCCGGCATCTATCACACTTTTGTCGGAGGAAAGTCCGAGATAATTATTTGAAGACAGGATAATTATCTCCCCTTTTCCCTCCATGAGCACTTCAGCATCCATCGGTGAATCAATATGCCGTTGGATTTTCAGAGTCCCCTTTTCCCTCAATTCATTTAATTTATCATCCAGCCTTTTATGAAAAAACTTATTCATGCTTTGCTACCTTCAGTTATTAGTTTTTCGGTTCGTTTTCATACTGTTAAACGAGTTCGTCTTTTCTTCACTTCATCGGTTGGATATTCCGTGTTGGATATTGGATATTAATCTAAGCTGATTTCAAAATGCCGAAGGTAGGGCGCGTTCTCGGCTCGACTGAGCTCACCTAAGTCCGCAACGCGCCGCCTCAAAACAGACGGCTCCCCCTTCGCCAAGGCTACGGCGGACAGGTCGGAGAGCCATCCCTACCTTAAACTCGGCAGTTTTGAAATTACCTCAATCTGAGAAAGAGCCGGTTTCTCTTGTCTGGTCACTCGTCTCCAGTCGCCGGTCACTCCGCCCAGTCAAGCACGACCTTTCCCGATTTCCCTGAGTTCATCACTTCAAACCCCTTCTGAAAATCACTGTAATGGAACTTATGTGTTATGATTGGGGAAATATCCAGGCCGGATTGGAGCATGCTGGTCATCTTATACCAGGTCTCATACATTTCCCGCCCATAGATTCCCTTGAGCGTGAGACTGTTGAAAATCACCTTGTTCCAGTCGATGGCCGTATCAGTCTTGGGTATTCCGAGCATCGCTATTTTGCCGCCGTGGCACATGTTGTCAATCATGCTTCTGAACGCCTCCGGACTTCCGGACATTTCAAACCCGACATCAAACCCCTCCTTCATTCCGAGTTCTTTCTGCACGTCCCCGATTTTCTCCTTTGCCACATTGACAACCCGTGTGGGATTCATTTTCTTCGCGAGTTCAAGCCTGTAGGGATTGACATCGGTAATCACGGTATATCTGGCGCCTGCATGTTTCGCAATTGCCGCCGCCATTATACCTATGGGACCGGCTCCGGTTATCAACACGTCTTCGCCCAACACATCGAAAGACAGTGCGGTATGCGCCGCATTTCCCAGAGGGTCAAAACAGGAAAGCATATCCGCGGGAATATTCGAATCGCAATACCAGACATTGGTCATTGGAATGCACAGATATTCCGCGAACGCGCCGGTCCTGTTCACCCCTACCCCTTTTGTGTTCGGACAGAGATGCCTGCGACCGGCAAGGCAGTTTCTGCAGTGTCCGCAGACAATATGCCCTTCCCCGCTTACCATGTCTCCCCTCTTGAAATCATGGACATTGGCGCCTGTCTTTTCAATCCTCCCGACAAATTCATGGCCTATCACCATGGGAACAGGAATTGTCTTCTGCGCCCATTCGTCCCAGTTGTATATGTGAATGTCCGTTCCGCATATTGACGTTTTCATTATTTTTATCAGGACATCATTGATGCCTATTTCGGGTACAGGAACATCTTCAAGCCATATGCCACGCTCCGCTTTTTTCTTAATCAAAGCTTTCATAACCGCTCACCTGTTGTTATATTATGGACGTCGTTGATTACTATATTGAACGATGTTTAATATAATGAACACCACCGCCATGTCAATTGTGAAAGCGGCAAAAATATGGAAAAATTGCAATGAAACCCATGATAAGACCTCCATCCCCGGGTAAGAATATAAGGAAGTTGAGAAACCTTCAGGAGCTATCCCTAGATGCGCTTTCCAAAAAAAGCGGCGTGTCAAAAGCAATGCTTTCCCAGGTGGAATCCGAAAAGGTCAATCCCACCATTGCAACAGTATGGAAAATCGCATATGGGCTGGGCGTAGAATTCAATGTGCTGGTCAGGGGCGATGTGGAACCGGTTCGCAAGTTCAAAGTCAACAGACTGGAAAACATCACTTCTCTAGACATAGACAAAAAGGGCGTGCATATCAACGTTCTTTCACCCGTCTCGATGGCTGAAGACCTTGAACTTTATCTCCTGACCTTCGAGCCTCACGGGATGCTTGACTCCGCGCCTCATTATCCAGGGACGATGGAATTCCTGACGCTCCTTGAAGGCCACGCAAGGATAACTGCCGGGGAAAACAGCACGGAGCTTCATGAAGGGGATTTCATCATGTACCATTGCGACATAATGCACAGCATTGAAAATCTTTCCAAAAGAAAGGCCAAGATTTATCTCGTCGTCATGTTCAGCAAGGGAAGAAAAGATGGAAGCAAACCTGTTTCCTAAAAGGGTAAAAGCCCTCACTGCTCGATGAAATACCTTATCACCGCCTTGTCCTTGATTTTATTGGTGTATTCCACGTAGTTTTCCTCACGCCGCTGTTTTACAAGCTTGTCATTTATTTCGTCCTTGACAGACTCGAACTGGAGGGCCCTTGCAGGCGTCCTATCGGAAATCCTTATGAAGTAAACACCCTCCGGGGTCTGCACTGATGAAGCAATACCGCCTATCTCGAGGTTCTTGAGGGCCTCTGCGAATTCCGGACGGAGTTTTGACTCCTCAAGCCATCCGATATTGCCTCCTTTTGAGACATCCGGACCTTCCGAATAGAGTTTCACAAGTGTGGTGAATATGGCTTTATCAGCTTTTTCAATATCAATTTTCATTTTAGCCAGAGTCTCGTCAAACTCCTCGGAGAAACGCCCGTCCTTTTTCAGCAGGAGCACCTGCAGTTCAATCTGCGGAGGCCGTGAAAACCCAGCAAGATTCTTAAGGTAATAGTCATTCACCTCCTTCGGCGTGACATTGACATTCCTGTAGCAGAATTCCTGAACAAGGATATCGACTGCAATCTTCTCGTAGGCCTTGGCTTTCAGATCCTTGACGGTTATCCCTTCCGCCAATGCTTTTTTCTCCAGCTTTTTGCGGTCGCCTCCCGACATGTTGGCGGCAAGTCCGTCAAGCATGTCTTCCACATACTGATCCGGAATCTTGTATTCTTTTTCCTTGAATTCCTGGAAAAAAAGTTTTCGTTCAAGAAGCTCCTTGGTCTTCTTCTTGCGAAGTTTTTCCACTTCACTTGCAAGGTCATTCCCCTTATAGGCTATCGCAAGCTTCTGTTCATCATTCGCCGATTCCAGGATAACATCATAAAGAGTTATCGGAATGCCGTTGGCCGTCGCCAGCACAGAACTGAGAAAAACAGTACTCTTTGTTTTTTCATCGGCTGAAAAAACAAAGCAAGAAATCCCCATGAAAACTATTATCAGAAAACAAAGCATTGTCTTATTCAGCATTTAATTCTAAACTCCATGTTTATGCCAAGTCGTTAAAGTCGTTAAAGTCGTTAAAAGCGTTAAAGTCGTTAAAAGCGTTAAAGGCGTTAAAAGCGTTAAAGTCGTTAAAAGCGTTAAAGTCGGTTTTAACGTTCAACGATTTCAACGTGTAACGGTTTTAACGTTCAACGATTTCAACGATTTCAACGATCAACTATTCTTACTGACATCGGTGCTACATTAACAGCTGGCCTTATATAAATCAAATCCATGGTGGAATTCGCATCCCATCTGGAAGGATTCATGAAAACCAGACTGGCAACGGGAAGTTCGTTGAACAAGACCGCGCTGTCAAGTATCCCCTTCGGCAATATTGCGGCGTCTCTCTGAAGTGCCGCAATCCTGATTCCCCGAAATGTCCTCATGAAATCCGCAACGGGAAAAGAACCCGACAACTCCTGCACCTGAAGAAAGTCTCCATTGTCCACCGTCACACCGAAGCTGTATATATTATCCTCATCGAGCGGATAGGCCACTGCAATCCTTTCACCACTGGAAATCTCCATTCCGGAAGCCACGGCGCAGGCCGATGGAATTCCCCTGCAACACATGTCTTTCCTGTCAAAAACAATTCCGGAAACAAGTGCCGACACTATCCTGAGTCCCGTATAATTGCCGGGACCTGTCCCTACGGTCCATCTCTTCACATCGTTCAGGGAAAGGTTTTCCCCTTTGAGCCATTCCTCAAGTTTGGGCAGAAGGCTGGACGAGTCACGTCCGCGCATCTGGAAAGATGTATTGAACATGATCTTTTTTCCAGGGAAGGATCCTGCTGAAAAACAGGCTTCCTTCCCGGAAAGATCTATCGCCGCCCAAATTTCCAAAATATTACCCCCGTCTTGTGAAGATATTCACATATATTTTTTCCCGGGAATTCCCGAAAAAAAATATAATCTATAATATCATGGGCCGTTTACCATGTCAGCTCTGATAAAACATTTTCGAAAAAATCCATGCCGGAATGAACAGCAGGAGCAGAAAAAAAGCCTCATCCATAAATCCTGCGAATGCACATGCCGAGGCCTGAAAAAGGATGAGGTTCCTGATTGAATTGCCGATGAAAGGCGGGACTTTTGATGTTTCATATTTCAAATGCAGGCTCAAGATGTTTTTCAGGGTGCTCACGGCGAGGAGGATTGAAATGACAACGGCGAAGCAGATGCTTGGCGTGAGTTCCCCCATAATGTCCATCATGTCCGATGAAAAATAAAGGCCCGCCGCAAGCCACAGCAATGACAGCAGCATGGCCATCCAGCCTCCCGTCAACACTGTCCTCCGCCTCCCCTCCTCCGATTCAACTTGGGCTGAAATGGAAATGCATAATATATAGGCTGCCAGGAAAAGAACAGCCGGGAAAAGAATATCCGAGGTCAACATTCTCGAATGCGCGGCGAAAAGCCCCAGGACAAGCCCTGTCACCCTGCAAAGCGCAAGACTGGCGGGGCCGACGAGGAAGACATGTTTAAGCCGGCTGTTATACCCGTATATCAACATGACCAGGACGAGACCGGCAAAGAGCGCTCCTTTTCCGCACAACGCTGAGAGGAAAAGTCCTGAAAATCCGAAAATAAACGCTGCGAACTTCGCAGACTGCATGCTTATCTGTCCAGAGGGGAGCGGACGCATGGGGCGTTCACGTCTGTCTGTTTCCAAATCTGCGATATCATTTGAAATAAGGCCGAACATATAAAAAGACAGGACTGCAAGGATGACGCAGGCGAAGAGGGGGGAATCTGTTTTCCCGTTCACTACAAGGTAGGCGAAAACGGCATCTCCCGGAACCGTGAAAAGATTTGGGAATCTAATCAGGGAAAACCAGGACTTGAGTCTCAACGGTTGCTTTAACGTATTGTCATTCATTTATGTTCACTCTATTATCCGGCTTTCTTTGTTAATTTTTCCGTCCCGGAAAAATTTTCTTCATTGGACATTCCGTGTTAAATATTCAGAGTTTCAGCCTACTCTTGATCTTAAAAAGGTTAAATGCGTTCGCAGTTGTCATTTCAGCGATTTCCACTGCCGTAGTCCTTTTCAGGATGGCGACGTGCTCGGCGATGACGGCCAGATATTCCGGATGATTCCGTTTGCCGCGGTGCGGAATCGGTGCAAGATACGGGGAATCGGTTTCGAGCAGGAGACGCTGATCTGGAATCACTTCTAAAAGCTCTCTGACATTGGCGGCCTTCGGGAATGTTATCATGCCGCCCACGCCGACAAATGCTCCGAGCTCCAAGAATCTGCCGCACCAGCCAGGCGTACCCGTAAAACAGTGCAGCACAAACCGCCCTCCCCTTTTTGAAAATCCTGAAAGTATCCGGTATGCATCAATGCAGGCGGTCTCGCTGTCACCTTTGTCGCGGCAGTGGACAATAAGAGGAAGATCATGCTTTAGCGCGAGTTCGCAGAATGCCGAGAACACTTTAATCTGGATGTCACGCCCGGAGGTTTCATAGAAATAATCCAGTCCGACCTCACCCAGTGCCACCAGCTTGGGATCTCCGATGAATTCATCGAACATCGAGATGTCATCCGGAAACGATGCCGCATCGTGCGGATGCACACCGGCGGAAAACCAACATTCGTCATTGAGGGATGAAAAATGTTTTGCAATCCTGCTCTCCCCGTAATTCGCAGCCACTGCCAAAAGGTGGCGAATCCCCGCCCTGCGGGCTTTCTCCGCGTATTCCTGCGGAGGGCCGTCATCGGAATAATAATGAAAATGCGTGTCGAATAAATTCATTTCAGAACAGGCACCCTTCGATATTTTCCACGCTCTGCGGCAATGAGCGCAAGAAAAATTATAAACACCGATACGACAACTAAATTTCTACTGCGCCATCCGGGCGGCCCCTCGTAAAATGCTTCAAGATACATATTTTCTCCGGCAGGCACCTCAATTTGAAGACGTCCGTCCCCATACATATTCTTCAGAAGATACGCATCGTCAAAAACCCTCTCGTCCAGAACCACTTTCCAGCCCGGGAAATAAAGCTGGTTTATCAGTATGGTCTGGGGCTTCCCGCTTGCAATCCTGTAACACATGTGATGAGGATTGCTGTAAGGGTATTCTTCAATCCTGCAGTCCGGCCTGCTCACTTCAAGCATCGGAGCAGCGGCCCGCGGATTTATTAAAAGCGTTTCCGATACCGTTTTCGGAAGGAATTCGTTGAACGACTCATATACCAGGAGTTTCTCAAGCCGCACTTCCCTGTGACGTTCAATCGCCTTCCCGACATCAAACTTGAAATTGATGAATTCAAATTGATTTGAGTTCCAAAGGGCTGTAAAAACAAGGATCAATGCCAGGGCGCATAAGACTGTCTTCCTGCCCGGATAAAATTCACCGAGCCTCCACAACCCGGAAACGCATATTATCTGCAGAGTCGCCGTCACTGACAGGATTCTCCAGGGGAACTGGACAAAATTCAGCAGGGGGATGTGTTTCCAGAGAACCGACGAAAGCGGTGTCATCATAAGGATGCATAAAACATAAAGGAGGAATACGGACAAATAAAATTTATTCTTCCTGTTAAGCCAGAATCCCATAGTGGCGGCAAGGAAATGAGGCAGCCCCAGCTGGAATGACATCCCATCACTCGCAGTTCCCGGCTCAGATCCGCCGAACCCCCAGAACCGGGAAAACAGCTGCTGAAAATAAACCACGTGATGTTCGGCTGAAAGATCCCCGGACGCGGCATTGTGGTATGCGACATATTGTTTCATCTGAAACGCCGTCAGCCAATATGGAGAACTGAAAATGACGGCGAAAAAAACGGCCGCACCCACGGCAACCAGGAACCTTGCTGCGGTTTTCCTTTCCATTTCCATTCCAAAGGCGACCGCGAGCACACAGAAAAGAGGATAAAAGAACATCGACGTGAACGGGTGGCTGTAAACCATGGCGGCAAGAGCAAGAGACAAAATCAGGACAAATGGTGCGACCGGAACATTTCCCGAAATCCTGTCTTTAAGCAGTATGAGAAAATAAAGGGCCCATGGAATTATAAACATCGCCAGAAGTTCGCTTAAATCGCCACGGACGTAGAGATTCACATAAATATATGGCGTAAGGAGGAACATCATGGAACAGAACAAGGAAACCAATCGACCGCACGTCATCCGCCTTACCAGGAAATAGACGCCCGCTCCTCCAAGAAAAAACATCGTGACACCGGCAGCACAGCTCGCTGTAAGAATGTCCGGGAAGAGATACGAAAACGGCAGGGAGAAAAAGAAATATCCGGGCTGGTAGAATACGAATATGGGATATCCGTAACCGCCGTAATAGTTCGGGAACCATCTCGGATAAAGGATTCCGCAGTCAAAAGCATCCTTGAACTGGTCAAGATGGCATAAGTATCTGAGCCCGTCATGCGATTGCGGCCAACTGCCGGAAAAGACAAGACCTGAAAGAAGCGCCAGTGAAAACAGGAGGATGATTGCGAGATCTGTCAGAAATGAAATCTTATGCTTACCCATACTTCTTCCACAATTTAAAGACATCGCGGGAAATTGTAATAATATTGCCGAACTTCACTACTTTTGAACCTTTCACGTCAACCCATTTCTTCACAGGATATTCGACCAGGCGTGAATTTTTAAGCCTCAGGATAATCTCCACATCGAATATCCATTTTGAAATAAAGGGTTCTGAAAATGCGTCATCTATTGTCTTCTTCCTGAATATTTTCGCCCCGCACTGGGAATCATAGGTTTCAATCCTGTAGAGGGTCTTGAAGATGAAACAGAAAAACCTGCTCAGGAGGCGCCGAACGGGACTGCGTTTTATTTCACTTCCGAGACGGTATATCCTGCTGCCGAAAACCGCATCTGCATCCGGGCAGATTAAATCCCCGAACTTAAGGATGTTTTCAACTTCATCCAGCGGCGTTGCGAGGTCCGCATCCCAGAAACCGGCCCATTCAATCCCGTCATAAGAAGGAAGTGTCCTCATATGCATCATCCCGCGCCTCACCGCCTCCGCCTTCCCTGAATTCTTCTCCAGACTTAAAACTGATGCGAATCCGGAAACCTCCCTCTCGAGAAGTTTCAGAGTGCCGTCGGAAGACCCGTCATTGACAAAGAGAAAATCCATCCTGCCGGAAAACTTCCTGTACTCGTCAATATCAAGCCTGTGCTCCTCGTTGTAACAGGGGATCACCAGACAAATTCTTTTCAATGTTTCTGCCATATTTATGTCTTCTTAACAGGATACGTTTTTCATAACCGGTAAAACATACTCCAGCAAGGCAATATCTCAAGAGGGAAAAACATGCAGGAAGAATTCTCCTTGGCTCCATGCCTAGTCAACTTCACTCATAAAACACGATAAATTTCAAAATATCTGTCCGATCCTTCACAAAGCGGTATTTTATGCAGGAGCTTGGAGCCCTCAGGGATGGACTCAGTATTGAGGACTGCGACAGGATTACCCGCAGCGTCCACACTTATCCTCGAATTCATCCTTATGAATATCCCCGGTTTGCAGATTTTCCCATCATACGCCCGCATATATTCCGGAATCCCTGTTTTCTGATAGGTCGCTGGCGCAACTTTGCCGTAAAAAAGAAAATACACATACCAATATGGCTTGAACGATCTGTCCACGGGCTGAAAAAACACCGAATCTGAAACATAAAGAGTCTCGTCTCCGGAAAGGTTTTTAAAACAATATTCAACCGATTCTGAAAACGATGCATAAAACGCCCCTCGGGAATCCGCTGCGTACTTGCCGAAGTAATTGACAAAATAGAGTGAAACCTCCAGGATTGAAAAACACAATACGGCAATCACGGCAACACGGAACCTCGGCTTGCATGTCCATATGAAATAAAATCCGGTGACCGCCAAGATGCACCAGAACGGGGCGCCGTTCATGCATCGGGTGCTGTGCATCCTGTCCACGGTCAATACGGCTGCGGCCGGATATGACAGGATCGTAAGCAACATGAAACGGCAATAGGGATTCCTCCTAAAATTCCTGATTATGAAATAAAACCCCGCAATCACGAAAGGAGCCATGAAAACATATAATTCCCCGTAACCGCCGGCATTGTGCCTGAGTTCATAATCCCCTCGAATGAAGAGGAATGCAGGGCTGAAATATTCCATATATCTTTCCAGGATTCTTTTCATTACATCGAAAGCGGGGGCTCCGTCGCTCCATACGCTCATTCCGGAAAAACGCGCGGTCATACATCCGGGATTATTGATGACGGAGATGACCATTGGCGCAAGAAATGCCACATAGGCGGCGGCAAACAATGCAAAAACTTTCCAACGTTTTATCAGACGGACATTGAACGCAAGTACAAAACAGACGAGCATTATGGCAGTAGTGGGGCGTCCGATATTGTGCGCGTACATTGCGAATGCGCAAAAAGCTCCGGACAAAACAGCCGAAGCGAATGATTTCCTCCCAATCGCGTCGAGAAGGAAATAAGATCCCGCTATCATTCCCAGAAGCATGGCGGCATATCCGCCAATCCCCGTCCTGCTTATCGGGAATACCCATGGAAGTATTGAAAATACAAATGCGCCTACAAGGCATATCCACCTGTTCCGGACATATTTTTTCGCCAGAAAGAAGAAAGCCGTCGACGCCAGAATAAGAAATATCCCACTAGGCAGTCTCTCCACCCATTTTTCCAGCCCAAACACCCTGACCAGCGGCGCAAGCGTGTAAACCATGACAGGATCGTGGTAATTGCCGAAACACTTGAAAAATACCGGGTGTTTGACGCCGTACTCATCCGCACCCGTCATCGCCACGCAATAAGCATTGTACCCCACGGAGGCCTCGTCATAATAGAAACCGTTCGGAATTTCAGG
>CAMCYE010000053.1 GCA_945883805.1 Victivallis vadensis
CGGCTCCGTTTCGGCAGGAGACACGGGAGAAAGCAGCCTGGCGCGAACAAAGCTGATGTGTCCGCGGAGTGCATATAGGAGATCGCCAAAGGATGCCGGCACTATTATCTTGTTCACAGTCCTTTCAATATGATCCAGACGCTCCAGCAGCGCCTTCCGCTTTTCATCGTCCATTGAGGGGCTGAACGTGTCCCTCTCCAATGCAAACAGGACCCTGTACCAGCGGTAGACGCGAGACCTCATCCGCCAACGGTAGAGCACCGGAATGATTTTCAATCCCGGTATCAGCAATATTGCAATAGGCAGGATGGCCGCAATCGATCGGTTGATCAGACTGGCAAGCCAGAATGGAAAAGTGCGGTAGAGGAAGCTCTTGCCGGAATCATAGTAGCGACTGGCACCCGGGCTGACACGGAATTCACCGTCTAAAAGAACAGGAAACTCCCCTTGTTTCTTAAAAATGCCGGCAGGACTGTGCACTTCCTGAGCAGTTTCCAGCAGCAAGTCTATGAGCGCCGGATGCAGGCTGTCACGTGCAATAAGTTGAATCGTCGGCCCGACCAGGTTCACGTCTTCAGACGGAATATTCTTGCCGAAATCCAATGTGCCCATTGGCACATTCAACTTGCTCAGGTAGGTAATGCGGCGTGTATAGCCGTCAGCCTGGGTGAAATTGAACAGGCTAACGCCGGGCGTGTACATCAGCTTCCGCATCGATTCAACCGAATAGGAATCGCCCATCATGAAAATCGCATCAATACGGTCCTCCGTCAATGCCTTGGCCAAATCACCGGCGACAGTATTAAACAGTGTTACGTCATTCCCAGACTCAATGCCATTGACTTTCAACAGGGCAAGCGCCAGCGCGTGCGCACCGCTTCCCTTCTGTCCTATGTCCAGCCGTTTCCCCTTGAAATCTGAAATCAGCCTTTTAGGTTCGCCACTATAAAAAATCATGAGCGGCTGATAAGAAACGCTTCCCAGGGAAACCAGGCTGCTGATGTCGAAATCATCGGCTTCGCCACCCTGGACAAATCCGACATCGACTTTGATTCTGGTGTCGGACAGTTTTTTCAGGTTGTCGCGGGAGCCTTCGGACCGGAGAACCTTCAGTTTAATACCCTGTCTTGCCAGAATCTTCCTGTATTTCTCCGCAGTTGTCTCAAACATGCTTCCTTCCGGCCCGCTTGTGATGGTGATGGTGTTCGGCACTGCGGAATTGAAGAAGAAGAAAACACCCAGGCTTATCGCCAGGACAAACAGGACAATCGCACTGACATACGCAACCAGGCCACGTGCGAAAAGCGCATTTAATTTCGCCTGCAACCAGGCAAGATGAATTTTCAACTTTAAACTATTTGGATTTTTATTTTTCATAATACCACGGAAATATCCTGCAAAATGTGAGTTTTACAATTGGCTCAATTAAAAACTTTTATCCTCCCGCTACCTTAGCAGGCTGTCCACCTTGTCTTTCCGGGCTTTCTCGTCGGACTTCTTCCTGTCGGCCTCCTCCTTGATATTCCTGCTGTCCTCACGCATCTTCTTCGCCATGTCCGGAACCCCTTCAAAAAGACTCAGCAGTTTGGGAATCTCGCTTATCCCTATTTCAATGAGTTCATATTTGCCGTCGGGCCCCCACGTCTTACTGATCCATCCGGAACTGCCTTTCTTGAGCTTGTGATATGCCCAACCAAGAGCTATCGGCTTATGAATATCTTCCAGGCTGTCCGCATTCACGGCAAGATCCCATTCAACCGCCTTTTTAAGCATGTCGGTGAATTCCTGATACCACGGCGGAGGGACGGGAGTCCGGGTCTCTTTTTCTTTTTCAACGCGAGCAAGGGAGAATTCCTCCTTCTGCACAAGGTCATTCCTGTTTTTTCCCCAGACAATATAAATCCTCTCATTATCCCAGAACATCCCCAGAAAAAGCATTCCCTCACTGCCTGTCTTCCCCTTCCACATGTCATAGTGGGTGTAAGTGCATTTGACTCCTTCGCCCGAAAGAAGATCCATCGCATGCAGGGATGTCATCCCACACAGCAATGCCACAAACGTAATCATCACAAATATCGCCTTCTTCATATTCTTTCACCTACTGGATTGTTATTTTGCCATGACATGACAAAAGTGAAACTTACCTCAAACCGTCAAGACTTCAAATATTGCATCCTTTATGGGTAGTTTAACAGGTAGAAGTGTGAGCGTTAAGCTTATAATTTCTGTAATATTTGAGCTTGCTTTGAGTAGGCCAGCGCTCGCCGAGCGCGGCTTCTTCGAGGCACTCTCATCGAGAGTTGCCCTACTTTTGAACTCAAACTACCCAGCTTAACGGTTACAAAATATCAGATAGCGTACACTCATTATAAAATTCAATATTACATGTGAGGTAATTTCAAAACTGCGGCTCGGACAAGCCTCGCCCTCCATGTTTTATCCGCCGCCGCGTGATGGAGGGTCGTGACCGTTCCTTGAGTTTTGAAATTACCTCATGTAATATATTCATGACAAATATTTTAAGTTGCACCGACGACTAGAACCCACGACAACAACGACCATGAGAATCAATCCCTGGTAAATCTACCTGCGGTTATCCCTGTCATCTTCTTAAAGGCGCGCATAAAATAGAAGATGTCGTTGAAGCCCGAGAGTTCAGCAGCCTCTTTTATCGATTTGCCCTCTGAAAGAAACTGCTTTGCCCTTGAGACTTTTGCAGACAGGATGAACTCCTTCGGGGAACTGCCGGTATACTTGTCGAAAAGCCTTCTGAAATGCGTCGGACTGAGATTGGATTCGGCGGCAAGTTTCACAATCGAATAATCCCGACATGGATTCCCGTTTATCCTGTCAATCAGCCTACCCATAAGAATTTCATTTGGAGAAGCTACAGTTTTCTCTTTCGACGACCTGTACAAATCCAGAATCATCTGAATGAGGATTTTCTTTCTCTCGAGGACTGATTCAATATCCTCCCTGGATTTGATCCTGAACAACGACATATATGCCTTTTTGACATATTCATTTTTATCATGCAGCAGCGTTTCCTTCACATACCCTGTTTTTTCGAGGCGTTCGGCTTCAGGCCCTCCCCATACAATCCACAGGCTTTTCCATTCACTTTCCGGATAATACCTGGTTGGGATTTTAGGATAGACCATCATCACATCTCCCGCCTTGACCTTTTTGGCAGATGCACTGCCGGAAATGTAACGCCCCTCGCCCATCTCAACATAAACAGCCGCATAAAGTCCGAGTATCCTCAGTTTTTCCGGCTTCTCCGAACTGACCGACTCGCCAATCCTGTCAACCCAGAGTCCAAGGTCTTTTTCAAATCCAAGAGGGGTCCTGAATTGCTCGGACCTGATTACTTCTGTCTTATTGATGTTCTTTTTGTCCATAATTATGAATATTTAGTCCATTGTCTTTCGATGTAATATATAGGATAATATGCAAATATAAAGAAAATATTGAATATGTGCGATAAGTTAATAAGACACACTGTGAACTCCAAAATTTGGAGTCCAGCCTTTCTGTGTCCGCCGTAGCTTTCCTGCGAAGGCGGAAGGCTGTCTTTACAATCAATGCATTAACTTATTTATAACTGTCGGAATAAATTCCGACATACTTAAACACGAAGGAGATCACATGAATGAGAGGAAAAGACAATTGGAAGCGCTTTTATTCGGCAAGCCCGACAGGATACCTCTGACTCCGGGCGGTGGGCGAAAATCAACCCGTGAGGCCTGGAGGAGGCAGGGACTTCCAGAGACTGTCAAAGACGGAGACATTGTTGAATATGCATACCGTCAGGCTGGCGGGAAATTGGACTGGCCCAAGGGAGGAAAAGGTTTTTACGCAGATGCAAGGATGATCCCGCAATTCGAGGAGAAGGTTATAGAACGCAAGGAGAATTCACAGGTTGTCCAGGACTGGAAGGGGAATATCTGCGAAATCGGGAATGAATTCACCGTTGACTATCTCAGAAATGCGATGGACTTTGTGACCCGCCGCTGGATAAAATGCCCTGTTGAAACCCGTGCCGACTGGGAGGACATGAAGAAAAGATACAATCCCGACGATCTCCACAGGTATTCGGAAAATCCTGTCATCCTCGGCAAAGAACTTCAAAACAGGGAGCATTATATCGGAATTTCCTTTTCAGGTCCATTCTGGCAGCTCCGGGAATGGCTGGGTTTTGAAAACCTATGCATGATGTTCTACGACGATCCCGACTTTCTGAGGGAAATGATCCTGTTCTGGCAGGAATATGTTGCGGCTCTCCTGAAGAACACCTTCAAATATTTCACCCCGGATGAAGTCCACCTGTCTGAAGACATGGCATATAAATCGTTTTCGATGGTGTCACCGGACATGGCAAGGGAATATCTGCTCCCGACCTGGATAAAATGGGGTGAGATCATCCGCAATGCCGGTGTTCCGGTCTATGCGATGGATTCCGACGGTTTTATTGGCGAACTCATCCCCCTGTGGATTGAGGCCGGGATAAACGCATGCGACCCGATTGAAGTCGCCGCAGGAAACGACATAGTCGATTTCAGGAAACGTTTCGGGAAAAACATGGCATATCGAGGTGGAGTTGACAAAAGGGCGATGGCCAAAGGAGGAAAAGTCATCGAAGAGGAAATGCGCAGAATCGAGTCTGTGATAAGGGACGGCGGATTTATTCCCGGCTGCGACCATGGGGTACCTTCGGATGTTTCCTGGGATAATTACGTCTACTATATCAAGCTGCTCTCCAAGACGACAGGCTGGATGTGAAGGGAAGTTCGAAAGGTCGAGAGTGCGTAAGTTTCGGGGAAGTTAAAACCCAATAAACACCCAATCCCCACGCACAATTTTCAACAGATCTTTATCATATTCAGAGTATCCCCTTCGCTTTTTGAAGTGCATCTTCATCCGACTCCTCCACCACGGCGAGAACACTGTCGCTGCCGGGGGGAATATAATGCTTGTCGCCACCCAGCTCTTTCCAGGAACGGTAGAGCAACACCAGGAATACCATGCCCAGGATCAGGAACGGCAGAGACCAGACCGGGATCATCCGGTAGCAAAAATCCTTGCCCCATGTTTCATCTGGAAAAACCTTCCGCATCATGTCAATGAAGCCGCCAGCCACAACGCCGGCAAATGCACCGACTCCCGCAGAGCAAATGGCATTGAAAGAGCAGAACTGTCCGAAACGATCCTTGGGCAGAACGCGCATAAACATAGGGAGCCCCACCGCCATATAGATCAGCGACAAGGGAATGCCTATCGCTTGCAACGCGAACATTATCTTGAAATTAACCTCCGGGGTGTAATTGGTAAAAAGCCAGATGAAATTCAACGGTGTTATCAATATCATTCCGGCCTTGATCCACAGCATCGCCCGCAGCGGATGAAATCGGTCGGCCAACGCCGCCGCCGGATAGGTGAATACCATGTTGGCCACTCCGCATGCCGCGGCAATAGTACCAATTTGCTGAAGAGTAAGCCCAAGTGACAGATTAAGGAAAACACCAAAAATACCGCATGCCCCTGCTAGGCTCCAAAACATGTTATGCAGGAAAAAGTAGAGGTAGATGCGATGCTGGAGGCATTCCCCCATATAAGTTTTGACCATCTGAATGATGTCTCCCCTCTTTTCCGACAGCTTTGAGGCGGGAGGGTACTTTCCCTCTTTGACCATAAGGCACATCAAACCGAAGCCGATGAAATAAAGCCCGGCAACCAGCAGGAATATCAGTCGCAGGTGGCTTAAAGCGTATTGGAAAATAAAATAATTGTAAATTATCCCAACGCTTGCCCCAACTATGCGGAACAATCCCAGGAATCGGGCCATTACCTGCTGTGGCACCACATCGTTGAAGAAATACCAGAAGACAGTGTTGACAAACATATCGCTGAACTTGAAAAGTCCCATCGCCATTGCGATGACACCAACTGTCACCGCAGCCGCACTCCAGCCCGTCATCGTACCGATTAGACCATGAAACCAGGCTCCCAGCTCAGTAGAGAAGGCCATCAGACACAATGCCATCGAAACAAAAGGCACGGTTAAGAGCATGAACGGGATACGCCTTCCAAACCGTCCACGGTGACGGTCGCTGGCGGTGCTTATGATTGGGTTTAACAACACATTCAGAATGCTCGGGAGCGTCACCAACACCAGTCCCATTATCCAGTTTGGAGACTGCAATTCCCGCATCCTGAGCGGGACGATGCTGGGGACGACCGTCTCCATCATCGTAAAGCAGAAATCGCCCCACAATATCCACATGAACAGCGAAGCCAATCCCGCCCTGGTATAGACCAGAGTACCAACGTAATAAAGCGGATGTTTCGTTATTGGCACACCAATAACATCCTCAGAAACACTATTTCCCATATGATTTTCAGAAGCATTATTTCTGTTTGAGGTCATTTTTACTTTCATTCCCTGATTGAGTTTTAGCCAGTAAATCTTCGTTCTTGTAGCCTAATCCTTTATCGCCCAAAGCCGTAACTCGCCATTGCCGCACCTTCAAACTGCCAGGCCGGAGTCGCGATGCTGAATTTTTTGATTCCAGTCAAACGACATAGATGAATGATCCAGATGAGATTATCTTCCAGAATCTTCACATAACCGTCCTTCGCAACGGTAAGGCTGTCTCCGAAACAGAGCAGTTTCTCTCCCTTCTCCAGCCACGGGTATCAAAATTTAGCATTATAGGTTCTCCTTCATTTTGTCTGTGTTTTTATTATTTTTCAAAGTCCGATTCGGATTGCCCTGCCAAAACCTTTCGGGAACTGGTAGGGAAGGCATTGCTCGAACAAATGCGGTGCCTTATCAATCAGTATGGAATCTCTTGATGGGGCTTCATAACCGGCGGCCCATACTTCGATGTCTGCGTTTTCCGGATCAATGCCGCTGAAAATTACGCGATAAAAAGCCTCGCCTCCATCCGGCACCCGCGCGGAAAAGAACTTCTGGTCTCTGTCAACATCCGGCCATTGGTTCCTGGCTTCGCCGTATCCCGGCAGATTCCAGGGAATTTCCGTTACCGGAATCGCATAACATGAACCTTCCGCCTTTTCATATCTGGAGTTGAACAGTTTTATCTGAACTTTCTCGGGATTGCGTGTTTTAATCCTGAATTGGAGTTCAAAGTCTCGTAAACGATATGGAACTTTCATTGAGAAATAAACTTTCAATGAATGCGCGGATGTTTCCTTTTCGCTGACCACTGCTTTCAATTCCGGCTCCTGATAGATTTGTCCGACATAGGGGCGGACGTTGTCATTTACGCACAGCGACGCCGGAAAGCGGTATTCGTATTTTTTGCCGCTTTTCTCCGTCATGTAGGAGTAAGGGAAGACCGGGTTGATGTTCTCCTTGCTGAGAATCAGGATTTTTACCTCATGTGCCAGCATGGTAATGCTGCTGTCCGGATTCATGAATTCGTAATGAGGATAGAATTGATAAACCGTTTTTACTTTATGGTCGGAGATTTCTCCTCTCTTGAAATTCACAGCCTGCGGAACCGGCGACGGATTGCGGATAATGCACCAGCTTTCGTCTTTTCCGGGCTGGACGAACCCGTAAACTTCCCCTTTGTTCGGATTGCCCAGAATCATCCTGCCGTTACTGACAAAAATGTGCTTGGCGTTTTTCCGGCAGAATGCCATGATCCGGCGAAAACTGTCCGCCTGCCATTCCTCAAGTTTCTCCGGCTGGAGGGTATAGGCCATATAAGTGCTGCCGCGCATGAACGACATCCACAGTGCGTTGGTCCACAGTCCGGGTTCTTCTACGAACGGATTACGCATCGCGTCCGGAAATTCATGATTGTCAAAGCAATCCAGGGGCAACGCGCTTTTGTCCCGCTGCAAAATATTGTAATACATGATATCCCGGTGCGTGGTTGAGCTGTCGCGCTGGCTCTTTGACGGAAATGAAGTGTACTCCGAATCCCCGCTGTCCGACAACCATAAATGGTTTGCATGGCATAGCCACCAGGGCGAGGGCCACCAGCCGTTGCGGGTAACGATGTCCGGGTTCTGTTTGCGCATGGCCATGGCGATGGCGAACATCACATTCAGCGAAGCTTGCCGGACATGGTTTCTGCTGGGATATTGGTCTTTCATGCCGGGATTGGCAGCGCACTCATTGTCCCAGTCCATCTTGAAATGTACCGCCCCGATTTTACTGATGAGTTCACAGAAACGCTTTTCGAGCAACGTGCCGAGCTTCTTGTCAACCATGATGCCATAGCCTTTACCGCAATAGGCGGCGCTGTCGCCACCGCCGACTTCCATCCCGTTTTGCGTCATGTATCCCGGACTAATTCCCACCGGACCGTTATGGGACAGCCACAGGCTGATTTTAGCACCCATGCCTACAACTATTCCGGCAAGTTTTTTCAGCCCTTTGTCTCTGCCTACCGATTCCTTGGCCTGAAAAACCGACTGGCGGTCGTTCCAGCCGGCATCCAGCGTGAAGACGTCTGGGATCAGGTCAAATTTGGCGAACGCCTTGAAAAAACTCACATAATTTTCATAACTGACGGCATACTCGTAATTGCCGATATATGGATCCGCCCAGAACGTACAGAATGACACCAGAGGTTTTTTCAGCGCCGAAATCCGGATAGTATTGAGATATTCAAAAAAGCCGCTGCGGGGATTATCGCTCCAACCAAACACAGCGTCAACCGTTTCCAACCGCTTCCCGTACCACTGCGGATAGTGCCGCAAGCGGAATGACATCCCTTTTTTTGCCTTTTCCGTAAGATTGAACCCGGCAGGATGCTCCAGACCGGTAAAGTATTTTTCTCCGATGAGCGGATAGCCGCAACCCGGCATCCTGCCGATGCCTTCCTCTTCGCCATGGGTCTGTGTTGTCGGCAAGGTAGTGGCGAGATAACCGCACATGTCCAATTTGTCGTCCAGCCATTGGCTGTCAACTTCCACATAGTCGGGAACCGGCAATACGGTCTCCGCGGTGATATCCACCCGCTTTTTAAACCAGCAGCCATCGGCAAGGTTCAGAGTGACTTTGAATTCCAGGCCTTTGCCAGCAAAATTTTGGCTTATGCTTTTGCCAGTGAGCAACGGCTTGTCAATTGCTTTTTCCGCTTCGATCCTTTTGCCTCCGATGCTCACTGCCGATGCCGGCCAAACCAGATCCAATATTTCTCCGGACTGCCTGTTGCTTATTTGCAGAACATTTCCCGAAACAGTGATTTTCAACCATTTATTTTGAGTTTTCATCTATATCCTATTTTATCCCAACTTTATAAGGCTTAGTGCGACATGTTGACTAAATTTCTGATTCCGCATTTCTTCGCCATTCTTATTCCATATTCCTTTACCTGTAAAACATGTCTTCCCTGTATATTTCCAAAGAATAGATGAAGTCGCCATAATCGACCATGGTGGAAATGGAATGGTCCGAGCCATATACAAAGCGGGCTCCTCTTTCTTTCATTCCGCAGATGAAGCCTCTTACACCCTTTTTAATCAGGACGCGATCATGGCTTTCAAGTATTCTGGCATCCAATCCGCCGATGAAAGCCAGTTTATCTCCGAATTTCGGATGGCAGTCGAACCAGCCGCCGCATCCCACGATGTCAAAACCAAAATGCTCTACGGAATCAACAGCGTTTCCATTTTCTTCGGAAGACATACCCTGAAGCACCCATTTTTCCAATGTGTCTTTCCAGGGACCGTCATGCAGAGGAACAAATTCTACAGGGCTTTTCCCCCTTAGGATATTATTTATGGCGGAGAAAGCATTTTGCATCTTATTTCCCTTTGTCTCTTATCGCACCTTTTCAGTTTTTTTGCTTTTCCACGAAACAAATATGTCGAGTTTCAACCCGACGATTAATTGGCTGTTTTAAAACCGCCTTACTCTTAGAATTCACCTTGTTATACACTATCCTTATACCGCGAATACGTGTTCTTTGAATGCCTCAACAACCGCAATGGCGTTCGCGGTCGACGTTTCCGGCTGCAGTGATTTCGCCGGTGCGAGAATGTAACGCCCTCCCCGTCCCATCTCGGCACAGAGCCGCCCCACCTCGGAACGGATCTCGTCCGGCGTCCCGAACGGGATGGTGCTCTGACTGCCCAGTCCGCCCCAGAAGGTGATGTTTCGCCCGAACTTCTTTTTGAGATCATAAGGGTTCATGCCTCTAGCCTCGGGTTGGACGCTTTCCAGGGAGTCAAGGCCGATCTCGATCAGATCCGGAATGATGTCCACCACGCTTCCGCAGCAATGGCTGAGAGTTAACATGCCGGCCTCGTGCACCTTTGCGTAGAGCTTGGCGAGGCGCGGTTTAATGAACCGCCGCCATAGCTCCGGTCCGAGAATCACGCCCCGCTGGTCGCCCCAGTCGTCACTGAACTTAATACCATCAATCGGGTAGGCGACGCTGATCTCCACGAACCTCATGTGGAGTTGAAAGATCCGTTCGACCAGCTCTTCGTAGAAGTCCGGATCCGCGGCGGCATCCATCAGACTTTCTTCGAACCCGCGGATTGTCCAGGTGCGCTCAAAAAGGCCAAACCCGAAGCAGATGGTGCGGAAACGGTCTGCGAACATCCGCATATCTTCCCGTGTCTGACGTTCTCTTTCCGGATCAAGAAAATCCTCAACTGCAGGAAAGTCATATCCCTCGAAACTTGACTTTTGCAGGCCCGGCTTATCCAGGTGAAATGGGCGCATATCACGTCGCCATACGGAACCGAAGCGGTCGCGGTCATGCGTCCCGTCAATCACCTGCCTACGCTCGACATCGAACGGACACGTCGAGATAACATCGTTGGGGACATTCTCGCGCCATGATTTTGAACCATAGTGGGCATCCAGCCGTTCAGCCACATCTCCTTCAAAACCAAGGGTGGCAGGGGTCAACTCGGTCTCTTCGCCCCTCAACCGCGCCAGGACAAGCTCTCTGCGTGTATAATTGGACATCTCAAGTCTCCTTTTCAGGTGATGTGGGAAAACCTTTTAAGGAAAGGTTCTTCCCTTCCCCGCACCCCATCCCTTTCCAAACCTGTTTGCTATCCCAAAAAATTCCCATAGTTTTAAAATCAGCTCTCTAAGTTTTTCCCTCCTGGAAAATGCGCTCCCGGCGCGTTGAAATGCCGGGATCGCCGACCGTCTGGTCGGCTCTTCCGATGCCAAGTCGTCCTGATCCCGAATCCTTTTTTGGAGCTCGGGGCAGACGCTTGGCGTTCCCAGATAGAGACGGCTCGCCGAGCCGTCCGCAACGCTTTCGGCAAAAGCGCCCTACCTAAAGATATACAAAAACATTTGCTATAATTTTTCGTATGGGGCTATGGCGGACAAACTAATTGGATGTTCGAAGTTCAAATCTGCAGATTGTGTCGTCCGGCTTTAATTGTTTTAGCCAACTTGCCATCCCGGCCTGCCGTTGTGATTGAGACTGAGATCTCCTTCGAGGTCTCAATGCGAATCTCCCTTTTTCCGGGCAAGTCCGCTTTTCCGCATATGAATGAAACTGTCCGTCCATTGAACTGTAGGTTTTTCACGCCATGAACGTCGGTGTCTGCGATTTCCCATTGGACTGTATTTGTCGGAGCGTTAAAAGAGAAACCGAGAATGTTCTCGATGAACATCGCTATCGGGCCAAGTCCGCTCCAGCCGACGAAGTTGTTGCGCACCAACACGCCATTTTCATCTTTTGTTGCCGGACGAGGATAATCCGGGGAATAGCATTCCCATATGCTGCCATAAGACTTGTTGTTCATGACTTCCACCATTGCGTCCAGATGTCTTACGGCCAAATCCCTGGATACTGAATTACGGCCACTTTTCTTCAGCCCGGAGGCAATCATGTAATTTGTCGGTGCCCAGACGGCGCCAAGCCAGTATCCGCCCATCGGATCGTAGTTGGGATCGTCCTTAGAGAGCGTCGGAACCGGATGTGGAGTCCAGAATTCGTCGGGGTTGAGAAGATGTGCGACAAGATTGTTTATTTGCGCACCGTCTGCAGTGCCGCTAAGAATCGGCCAGAATGCCGCAGCTGTCTTTGCCACCAGAAAATTGTGCCGCAATTCGGGACTGCTTCTGGTGAAAGCATCATAATAAAAGCTTTTCCTGTCGCACCACAGATAGTGGTTGACAATCCTATTCAATTCCGCGTATTCACTGTTGAATTCCTCCTCATCATCCGCCATCTTCCCGAGTTTTCCTGCAATAAGGGAGAGGCAATGCGCACTCAGTGCCTGCTGACAGGAAAGGTCTATGAAACACACGTCACTCCCTGCGAGATTCGCAGCGTGATAGCCGCTGCGCGGTGAGTTGTCCATCCCGCTGGAGCCGGTATCCTCAAACCAATAAAGGCCGTTGTTCCGGCGCCTGTTAGCCTTTAGCCAATGATAATATTTTTTCAAAACAGGGTAGACGCGGTCGAAACGGCTGTCATCGCCTGTGAAAGTATAATACTCCCACTCAACCCAGGCGTACAGAGGTGGATTGACTCTCCCTTCCCAGGCCTCTTTTTCCTGCTCGATCCTGTATGCCATGCTGATATAGCCGTCGTCGCGCTGCATCCGGTAGAGGTTGTCCAGATTGTTCATTGCGCCGATCTCCCCGTTTGCGTATTTCGCAAAGATCGCCATGAAACAGGAATCCCATTGCCAGATGTTTCCAGAACCGGGCATGCAGCTCATCTGCGGAAGCCAGCCCGCCTTTGACGGATACTCGATGTTGTCGAAGGCCATTTTCCATGCAGTGTCATACAGCTCGATCCAATCCGGACGCGACTCATACACCGGCTCCGGCAGCTTGCTTTTATCGTAAACAATGGTTTTCATGAAATAATTTCTTTTTATTTTAGGGAATCTTTATTCTTAAGGAAAAACAAATCCATCCAATTTCGAGGTGCCAAAACAGTTCCAACTCATACGTCGTTCAAACTCCATGAACGCCTGATCAACAGTAGGGGCTTCGACATCTTTCGGCAGCAATTCTTTCAGGTCAATATGTCCTGGAGCATCAAGAAGGTTGAGCTTGATCGGCCCGGGAATATGGAACGGTTTAATTTCCGACCTTCGGCCGATTCCATTTTTAACCCTAGAATAAATCATCTCACAGGCTCTGGCGGGAATTACGGAACAGGCCTGATATACGGACAAGGCCTTCTTTACTTCGGCAGTCTCTATTCCTGGTATTTTGCCTTTGATCTCGGCGATAATCTTATCATCGCCGCTTACGAATACCGTAGGTACGCCGTGGTCGCCGGCGATTGCCGCCGCCATCGAGCCTTCGCTCAGATAAATCTTCCCGCCATTGACTTTCCATTTTGAGTGCGGCACAATGGCGTTAGGGGTTTCACCCATGGCATGCATGCCTACCAGCACCAGTGCATCGCATGAAGCGTCAAGAAGCGGAAGCCAGTGCGGTCCGCTGCAATTCCTGCCATGTATGATTCTGCATCGCGGATCGAGATTCTCGAAAATAATGTTATATCCGCTGCCATGGCTGTCGTTGACCAACACCTCGTCTGCGCCGGAATCAAAACAGGCTTTGACTGCGGCATTGACCTCATCCGTCAGCAGCCGGTACATTCTATGGCAATGCTGGACGTTTTCCATTTTCGGATCTTTGTGTTCACAAAAACAGTACCCAGCAACGCCCTCAATATCGGTTTGAATGTAGATTTTTATATGGGATTCTTTCTTTATGCTGTTCATATTTCCTCCAGCAGGGCGTACAGCCCGGGAAGAATTTCACAGGTTGAATCTTTCTCCAGAACCTTGCCGGTCAGGACATCCTGCATCTTGGAGGGCATCGTGACTTTTGCTGTTTCACGGATGTTGGTGTTGTTCAGAAGATGTACAGTTCGTCCGCCACGTTGATAGCGATAAGTCTTGACAGCTTCAACACCGGTATCCCAGTTGCGCACTTTCTGGAGCGCTGTCAGTTTTTCTTTCAGTTCTGGCGCTGACAGCTTGGTGGAAATAATGCTTTCTGCGGGAAGAGCCTTCCATCCGTCAATCGCCTTGCCGTCTGGATATTCCGGAGATTTTCCCATCGCCACCAGCACCTTGCCGCCGCCTTTCACAAACTTCTGCAGGCGCGTGAATTCCTCGTCGGTGAGAACCGGATTGACGCTCGTATAAAGCAGGATGGCATCCTTGGGAATCTTGAGCAGTTCGGTAACGGCATAATCAATATTGGCCTTAAAGAGCGTGTTCCAGAGCCTTTTCCAATTGTTGGCATCGTCCCCTTTGAGTTCAACCAGATCATTGAAAACAATGGATTCCGGACACCAGACATAAAGCGGAGGCGTGTGGGTAAGATCACTGGTGGCATGGGCTAGGCGGGAACCATAATAAACCGGCTTCATCCAAGCTGCCAGGCCGGGAAGCTCAACAGGGCCAAAAGGCATGACCTTCCAATGCCGGGCACTGATGCAGGCGGTGGTCAGAGGGACGACCGACATGGGCGTATTGTGGGTATAAACACCATAGGGTGGAGTAACGCATGACCGGACGCCGTACTCCTCAGCCAGGCGCGTTACTTCAGAATACATCTTGCAGGAGGCGGTGCTGTCATACGCCCACGTGGTGGGAGCCAGTCCATGTTTTGCGAACGACGGCGGCCAGAAACCGGAGTGATTCATCATTTCCGGACCCAAGTTGCCATTGCCGGGGACAATCGTGATTTTCTCAACCGGTGTATCCTTGATGAAATCTCGCACAAACATGGCGGGCAATTCGAGACGGAATTGATAGAAACGGTAGAAATCCATGGTCCGCCCTCGCTCCGGAAAACCCTTTTGCGCCAATTCCTTCCATCCATGCTCACTGGCCCACCGCTTGAAGGATTCTTCGGCAGGTTTGCTGAAGTCCCCGTATTTTCCGGAAGCGCAATAAGGCTCCACCGGCTCATCAATGAACATAAAACTGGCCTTCTCCGCAACATTCGCAAATTTGTCGTGCATGCTTTTCCGGAATGCTGCGATTAATTTCGGATCCGAACTGGAGAGCACTCCGTCAATGGTGGTGGTCGTACCATCCGCCATTTTCAACAGGTCCGGCGTGAAATCCGAGTGCTTCATGGTGTATGAAAAGGCCTGCCCCCCGGAATAGATGGCGTACTTAATACCGTTGATTGGAAGCTCCCGCATGCCGACCGCATCGGGTCCAGTAATCCCGTCAATCCCCATTTCAGAAAACACCTTGGAGGTTTGAGCGATGCTGATCCCTTCGGCATATTGGCTGATGCGCTCCCAACTGGTGACGCCACTGCGGAAAACTGGAAAATATTCACAATAATTCTTTTGCTTTTTCAGCTGGGCACTAATTTTTGACCAGTACTCAAAATCCACACCTTCCGCTTTCAGTTCCGCTTTGACCTTATCCCACTCGGCGGAGTAAACTGACTCAAATCGTTTCCAATTTTGCTTGTATGTGTCCGTCGTTGGTACTGACGCCGGATATGTCACTTCCTTCAACATGCATTCCTGTCCTTCCGCCAGCGGCTCGGCGTTTACCACCATCACAGTGACATATTTTTGATCGCTGTCGGCACGAAAGCGCAAGGATATTTTGCCTTCGCCAGCCTGTACCGGGAAAGTAATGGCTTTGACGTTGCCGTCCGTACTGATATTTTCCACCACTTTGGCACCGTTTGCCCAAATGGAATTTCCAGGACGCCCCTCATTCGGCATCAGGTCTCCGATGACTGCCGTAACTGCGTAACGACCAGGTTCCGCTTTAAATTCAAAAGTGTTCTCCTCGAAGGAAAGCACTCCATCCGAGTAAAGGGAAAACTCCTTCGATTTTTCATTGGCGTAATAGGGGTTCAAGGCATCGTTCCGATAGAGAACCTGAGGAAAACCGCGCGGCTGTTGAACGGTCAGCTTCCACCCGTAATTCGGATTCTTTGCATCTTCATCTGCCGACAGAACTGCGGCATCCTGACCGGAATGGCGTGTTTCCACACCGTCCCGATTGACCCCGGTATTAGGAGTTACCAGAAGGTAACCTTCCGTGAGGGGCGTATATTTGCCGCCCATGTCAAAGCGATAGGATGCCCCTGTTGCCGAGGCGCAGACAAGAAAAGCTGCGGTAAGAAGACTCGGCAGCAGTTTAGTGTTTAAAAGTTGACTTGTTGAAAAGTTTCCCATTTTTTTATTCTCCTTTTATATTCAAATTTAATTTTACATGGAAATTGTGTTTATGGATCGCTGGCAACTTGCCGGCATCTTTCTTTTTCCCCAGCTTTATAATCAAACATTATGCCACCAGGTTGGTGGCGTTCCATGGTCTCCACTATTTCCAGAACAGCTTGCCGATATCCTTGCGGTCCTTTGCGGAAAGGGGGAATTTTACAATCTCCTTCCTTGACTCCGACAACACCGTGGCGGCGACCATTTCCGTGGCCTTAGTCACGTTTTCATAGTGCCAATTGAGATCCGCATCTTTCTCGATTTCCTTCAGAAACGACTCCATCTGGGGGCCGACAGGCTTGAGTGCAGCCGGGGTGTGATACGTCTCGGTCCCCGGTTTCTCACGGCGCCAAATGACAATGCAGTCCTCCTGTGAACCAGGAGTTGGACGGGCGTGGCTGCCGGCGTACTCGAACTGCATCATGCCGCCGTCACCCAGAACCCACATGTGTATGAATCCCCGGGTATTGCGCGAATAGCAGTCTTCCAGCGTGAATATGCTTCCATCGCTCATCGTGAACACCGAGTGGGTGAAGTTATTGCTGGGAGCGTCCGCCTCCAGTTTACGTCCGTGGGAGATGACCGAAACCGGCTCTTTGCCCGAGAGCATGCGTACGAGATCACATTTATGGATACCGCAGTCAACGTTTGGGGTAGCTCCGCCTTTGAGCAAATTCTTCTGGTAGTTCCAGGCTCCTTCAGTATGCTCCGGAATGAGGCTTCCCGAACTCTGGTGGTGCATGAAGCTGAAGGCGTGAGGGCGACCAATATAACCTTTCTTCAGCCATTCCCCCATCTGCAGGAACATCGGGCGGAACCGTTCCATCATACCTACTCGCACCTTCACATGATTTTTGTTCGCCAGCTCGAATATTGACTCGACCTCTCCAAGGATCATGCTGAGAGGCTTCTCCGCCAGCACATGCTTTCCCGCCTCAATACAGGCCTTCATGATTTCAAAGCGAACTTGCCAGTGCGTGGCCACCAGAACGACATCGAAATCCCCTTTCTCCAGTTCATCCTCCCAAGAAGTGCCGGCGCGTTCGAACCCGTATGACTGCTGGAACGATTTTGCTCGTTCCAGATCCATGTCCACTGCGGCGACAAGCCGCAGGTTATTAATCTCTTTAAAGGCGGTGCAATGGACACGAGCCATGTTTCCGCAACCAATCAAAAGCAATCTGTGTTTCACTGTTTTCCCTCCCGAGTATTTTTAAAATCAAATCATGATGTTTTTCCTGGTGATCTGGTTGCTTTCCGAGGTATATTGCTGCAACTCTATTTGGAGGCCTGCGGGATCGGTGACCCATGCCTGGAAGGTGTGATCACAGCCGAGGCAGGGTTCGGATACTCCGTAGCCGGCAAGTTTTATCTTTTCACATACGGCGTGGATATCGTCGCATTCTAGGGCGATATGCGCCATGGTGCTCAGTTTGCCGGATGGGACGGAAGGCTCCGTAACTTCAAAGATTTCAAGAAATGTATTATTGCCGCAATCCAGATAGAACCCGGAGCGTTTGCCTCCCCGGAAAATTTCAAAAGCAATGCTAAGTCCGAAGGCGCGACTGTAAAATTCCTCACTTTTTTTCAAATCATGACTGCGAACACACAAATGAACGGTTTGCCTGATCATAAGAAAAATCCTTAGTTTTTTATCACGATATTCTACATCCCCCGAGAAATTTCTTATTGGCAGCTAGGAGTTCCTCTCCCATTTTTCGGATCTGTCGCGGCTTCAGATGGGCGCACTGCGGATCGCGAAAAAGAGCCTGCATCAGGAGGTCTTTGTCGCCCTCCAGCATGCCTTGAGTGATCCACTTCTGGCAGACCGCTTGGGGACGCATGAACTCGATCAGATGCTCCGGCACTTCGCCGACCGACACCGGCCTCACGCCAAGCCCGTCCACCATTCCCATTGTTTCGACGCAGGCGCCGAGTGGCAGACCAGGAATCTGTCCGATATTGAGGACGTTGACGGCATCGGTGAATGGCTTGTTCTGGAGATATGCGCGGATCATCTCAGCACCGGTCTCCCGGCTTTTGACCCTCGGACCGCTGAATGGCCCTTTATCCTTGATGAACTTGGAGAAACCTAGCGTCCGTTTTTTCATACCGATCCGCCGGGACGAGACAGGAGTGCGCCTGATATTGCAATAATCGAAGGTGTCATAGATGTTACCGTCGATGTTGTGTCTAACCTTCCGCCGTGGCGGATTGCCGGTAATTGCGAAGGAGACGAACTCGCAGATGTGCCGGTTTGCCGGATATGACATATATCCGGTCGCCTCATAGAGATGGACGAACAACTCATGTCCGGAAAAATACCCGATGGCATCGGCACTCTCATCTGGAATAAGATCCTGTAGAGAGCCTTTGCCTATCCTTTTCCTGAGCAGGGCGTATCCGTCTTCACGTCCGATCTTGAAATCCGTAACCCAGGTGAAATGGTTCATGCCGGCAATCGAAATCGAGATCGGGCTCCAATCCTTGAGTTCAAAAATCTTCTGGATTACGTCCTTGATCTCAAAATATGAATGGCAGAATCCTGAAACCGGATTTCCGCAGCACTGCTGCAGCGTGGCGGTAAGCGAGGACATGGGATTGGTGTAGTTGGCGATGAACGCCGTGGGACAGAGCTTTTCAAAATCATCTGCGAACTCGCGGAAGACAGGGATGTTCCTGATGGATCGCGCCCAACCGCTCGGACCGGCCGTGTCACCGACCGTGGCGAAGATGCCGTATTTCTCCGGGATCTTGATGTCCTTCTCCATGGCATCAAGTCCGCCAGTGGAGAGAGTGATAATCACGGCATCCGCACCCTTTAATGCCTTGCGGCGGTCAGGACAAGGAATGAAGAGATCACCTCGTCCGAGATGTTTGGCGGCGAGCTTGCCCCACTCCGCACAGAGGCGGGCAGGCTTGGGATCAATATCAACCAGACGGAACTCTATCGGCTCGTCAAACGTTAGCATCAGATCCCACGCCAGCGTCGGGGTCCACCCAGTGCTGGACCCGAGAATCACAATGTTTGGCATAGACACATTTTTTGTTGCTGTCATTTTTATTCCTTATATATTTTAATTGGGTTCGCTGTGCTAATGACATTAATAGATTACGACGGCGAACGCCGTCCAGGGAGTGCGCAGACAAAGTCCGCGCTTAAGCGGTGACTCTGCGTGTCCGGCATAGCCTCCTGACCTGAGCAAGGTCGAAGGTTGGCGACGACGGGTCACCGCACTCCGGCGAATACTTTCGCATTCGCAAAAAAACCTAAAGTAAGGATCCAACTATGAAATTCCTTAGCGTGGTCTTAACCGGTTTTACAATCCGCTCAGTTCTGCACTCTTATGATTTTAAGAGCGCGGTATTCAACCGAGCCGGTAGCATCCGGGGGCACAGTGACTGCACGGATCTGGAGGGTCGGACTTATATCAGTTTGAGGTTTGAACTGCACATTTACAGATTCCCATTTGGCGGAAGCTGCAGGTTGTACAATCATAAAGTTATCAAATTTTTTTGCCGCAGCATCGTACCAGGAAATAAATACAATGGCCTTAACCTTGTCTCCGCTTGTTCTGTAATCGAACTGGAATGCGTAGTCTTCACCTTTCTTGAGATTGAAGT
Organism: Victivallis vadensis; assembly: GCA_945883805.1. Taxonomy (GTDB): domain Bacteria; phylum Verrucomicrobiota; class Lentisphaeria; order Victivallales; family GWF2-50-93; genus GWF2-50-93. The sequence goes on from CAMCYE010000053.1 coordinate 19,818, forward strand.
CACGACTTCCGAGGCCAACCTGCTCGGCAATTGATGAGGAAACCACTTTTATGGTCTGAACCTTGTCAACTAAGGAAAAAGCGGTTTCAATTTTCGGATTGAGCGAGGCGCCGAATCCGGAGAGGATGCCCTTGCCGTCTTTGTCAAGGAAATCCGGCTCGAGAATAACTTCGCCCTTAACTGCTTTCTTCTCCTGCGGTGGAGTAGCTGCAGGACTGGCAACAGCACTTGTCGGAGCCGTTTCCGCCTTAGGCTTGGCCTTGCCATCGTCAACAGCGATGTTGCGGTAAGAGACCTTTCCTACGTCTCCCGGCGTTTTCATGTAGGCGCGAAGCAGTAAATTTGCGTTGAGAGTATAGGCGGGCGTGAAGGTAGCGGAAACTTTTTGCCAGTCTTCAGACTGTTTGGACTCTATGAACGGGAAGCTGTCGAATTTCCCGGTGCTGTCCTGTCGCCAGTTAAGAGCAGACCAGGCCAATGCCTGATCTTGAGTCTTATATTCCAATGTGATGGTGTAGGATACGCCCTTCTCAAATTTCCAATTCTTATAATTTGTGGCAACACCTACCATTTCCGGAGCATTCGTATCCGTAATATTTATCTCCTGGGTACCGTCAACTACGGCGAATTTTGCAGTAATCTGCGGATTTGGATGAGCCGTCAGACCAGCCGCCACTCCTTGAGCATCTGGATTTGCGATTTTAACCGTGAAAGGTTCCGCTTGACTGCCGATGGCAAAAGCAAGGAAACCTGATAACGCCAGCATTTTTACTCGTTTCATTTCTGAAAATCCTTTATTTTGTTGCAAAATTTAAATTACTTTTGTTAACACGTTCTTTTTTCTTTGGCATCAGCGCCAAGGCAATGCGCTGCCTGCAGTTATGAGTGTTGCCCTTTTTTCATCGCTGACATTTCCGCCGAAGTATAACAAATTGACTCTTTCCCCATGCCTTGGTTTACAATATGTATCGGTACTTCCATCCTTATCATGGGAAAGACTCCAATATTCTGTTGTACCTCCTGCAACGGATCCGTAGTTGTTGCTATCGATCATTTGCATGGTGTCATCCGGCTTTGGAATCTGCGAAATCCTTGGTCCATTCTTATTGTCTTTAGCTCCATATAAA
>CAMCYE010000054.1 GCA_945883805.1 Victivallis vadensis
TTATATGAAATATATAATAGACACTTGAAGAACCTGTCCATAGGGTATATTTATCTTTTCATATTCTGACAATTCAAATCGAAATCATTATACGGAGGATTGGGAAATGGCCGACAACGAAAAGGGTGAAAAAAGCGAGAAGGCTGACAAAAGCGAAAAGAATGTGAGGGACAAGAATCTTTCGATAGCGCTAAGCCAGATAGAAAAGGAATACGGGAAAGGCTCCATCATGCGCCTCGGCGACACCAGCATGCACGTGGATGTACCGATCATCAGCACCGGCGCGCTCACCCTTGACATAGCCCTAGGAATCGGAGGGGTTCCGCGCGGAAGAGTCGTGGAAATCTACGGACCTGAGTCCTCCGGAAAAACAACCCTCTGCCTCCATATAATCGCAAACGCCCAGCGCGGTGGCGGAGTCGGAGCCCTGATTGACGCCGAACACGCCTTTGATCCGCAGTACGCCAAAATGATCGGGGTTAATCTTGATACGCTCCTCATATCCCAGCCGGACTGCGGCGAGGACGCTCTCAGCATAACCGAGATGCTTGTGAAGAGCAATTCGGTTGATGTGATTGTAATTGACTCGGTGGCGGCACTTGTGCCGAAGGCCGAACTTGAAGGCCAGATGGGTGATTCTTTCATGGGACTACAGGCCCGTCTCATGTCACAGGCTCTCAGGAAGCTCACAGGCGCCATCAGCAGAAGCAGGACATGCTGTATTTTCACAAACCAGATCCGTGAGAAAATCGGCGTGATGTTCGGAAATCCTGAGACGACCCCGGGTGGAAACGCCATGAAATTTTATAGTTCCATACGGATGGACATCCGCAAGATCACTTCGATAAAAGACGCGGCGGGTGGCATCACCGGCAACAGGACAAGGGTCAAGGTCGTAAAAAACAAACTTGCCCCACCGTTCAAAATAGCCGAGTTCGACATCAACTTCAATGAGGGGATTTCCCGTGTCGGATCAATTGTGGATGTCGCAATCGACTTTAAAATAATCGAGAAGAAGGGCTCCTGGTTCTCCTTCGGAAGCGAACAGCTGGGACAGGGCCGCGACGCCATGAAACTCACTGTCCAGGAAGATTCCGCCCTCCAGAAGAAGATACTCGACAGGATTTACGAACAGGTCAAAGCCGGGGTGAAACCGGCACCTGCGGAAAAAGAGGCGAAAGAATGATAAATCCTATGGCTGCCATAGGATTTATAAACGTCAAATCTTGTAAATCCCCCTGTCAATAATAGAGTATGCATCTATTCCTTCGCAATACTTAATTATTGAACTGTTGGCTTATGACGTTATTTAAAAAAATATCCATATTTTTGATGGCATTCTCACTGCTGTATCCCTGTTTTGCGCAGGAGCAGACGGAACAGAAGCCTTACCGTTCGCGCCAGATCGGGGACAAGGCGTTCAATGACGGTTATTATTCCCTGGCTATAAAATTCTATTCCCAGTACAAAACCGAGGCAGCAGGCGACCCTGTGGCACTGAAAGATGCGTATCTGTGTCTGTTATCCGCTTATGTCAGGGAAAAGGATTCAAAAAACGCGAGAAGCTGTTTCGAAGAGTTTTCCGCGAGATTCGCGGACGACCTTTCATCGAGCCTGGAATCGCGGCAGAGGGCGGACTACTGGAATGCCAATATCATGATCCTGGAAGGAGACTTCGACAAGGCCATTGCGCTTTTCAGCCAGATCCTGAAGGTGGCACCGGATATTGCAGACATCTACTGCGAATCCCTTTCCGGGATTGGAATGGCGTACATAAATCTCATCAACTGGGACGAGGCTGAAAAAGCATACGTCAAACTCGAGTCGGCCGGCAAGGGCACGAAATGGGAGGATTATGCGAGGAAGCAGAGGATTCTTGTCGCAATTTACAAGGGTGAAATAGACAAGGCCCGTTCAATGCTCGGCGTCAGTGATTCGAAAAACGTAACCGATATCCTCCTTTCAGTATTCCTTCTTGTCAAGGATGGGAAATCCGCGGAGGCGGAGGAAATTTACAGGAAAATAAGGGGCCAGGCGCCACAAAGCAGCGATTCCCTGTGGTTCAACGCCAGTATAAATCTTGCAAATGCATTCATTGAGAAAAAAGATTTCCAATCCGCCATCCCATATCAGAAGGACGCGGAATTTTTTGCCAATTCCGATTTCGACAGGGAAAAAATCCTCATTCAGATAATCAACTCCCAGGCTCTTTCAGGCAATTACGATGCCGCACTGGAGTCATACGGGAAATTCCTGAAGAATTTTCCAAATTCCCCCAACACCGTCATCATAAGGCTTCAGATGGCGAAAGTTTATTATGCCACGAAAAAAACGCAGGATGCAATGAACATCTACATGGAAATAATGGAAAATCCGAAGAACAGCATGTCCATGAGGGTGACTGCGGCAAAAGAGGCTGGACTGCTTTTCATTTCAGAAAAACTTTTCAACGACGCCCGTGAAAAATTTGATTTCATTGTCGAGAATGCAGTTGACTCAAACGCCAAATATGAAGCCAGGGTTAAGCTTGCGGACATTTTCTTCCTGGAAAATAAATATGCCGAGGCCGCCGCCGAATTTGCGAAAATCGCGGAGGAGAGCAGGACATTCAGGGAGTTGGCCCTGCTGAAACAGGTAAACTGCTTCTTTTCCATGAAGGATTATCGGAAATCCATGCAGCTGGCCGAATCGTTCATGAAGGAATTCCAGCAGGGCGAAAACTTCCAGAACGCAAACTTCCTCTACGGGATGATACTCCTCAATCTCCAGAAACAGGATGATGCTCTTTCCGTCTTTGCGGAATTCGCAAGAAAATTCCCGAATCATCCCGACGCCCCAAGAGCCATGTTTGAAATCGGAAACATCTATTTTGACAGAGGCAATTATAAGGAGTCCGATGAGAATTATTCAAAAATATTCGAGACTTACCCGAAAAGCGAACTTGCCCCCAACGCGCTCTACAAAAGACTTTATTCGCATTTTCTTTCCGGAGACGAGCCATCCGCTGAAAAGGATCTCGCAGTACTGGTGAAATATTATCCCGAATCGGCTTTCACCGTCAAGGGACTTTTCTGGCAGTCGGACTTCTATCGCGACAGCGGCAGGGACGACAAGGCGGAGGCTGTCCTACAGGATATCCTGACAAAATTCTCATCCGCCCCCTCAACCGCGGCCGAAGCGGTTTACGAATGCGCATATATCTCCCACAAGACCGGAAAAAACGACAAGGCCGTCAAATATCTGGACGAACTCTCGGAGAAATATCCTAATGAAGGCATTGTTTCCGAAGGATTCATGCTGCACGGGGACATCTGCACTGAAACCAACGAATATGAAAAGGCCATCCCTTTTTATGCGAAGGCTGCTGAACGGAGACCCGGCTCAAACCTTGAAACGGCGTGCTGGGGCCGTATCGGGGACTGTTATTTTTCAATTGCCTCGAAAACTCCCGACGGGACGAATATCATGACGGCGGCGGAATATTTCAAAAAAATAGTCAACAGGAAAAATGTTCCTCTGAATTTAAAGGAACAGGCCATATACAAGCTTGCAAGATGTGAGGAGGCGATTGGCGACAAGGCTGGAGCACTTGCCAGATACCGCGAAGTGATCTATGGTTACCAGATTGACGTGGAAAAAGGCGAGACGAGGGATCCTGTGTGGGTGGTGAAATCAGCCAATGGCGCTTCCAGACTGTATATTGAGAAAGGAACCCCCGAAGCGGCGGATGCCGCTGTCAGCATCTACAAAAAAATGATTGAACTGAATATTGAGCCGAAGGATGATTTCAACAAGGCGATCAGCGAAATACGCGAAACTTTTAAATTTAAGGAGTGAATCTGATGTTCAAGGAGATTTTACAGGTCGGAGGCCCTGTCATGTGGCTTATACTCGCATGCAGTGTTGTCGCGCTATTCGTTTTTCTCGAAAAACTATTCTACCTCCACAGAATCCAGGTGAATGTGGGGGATCTGGTGAGAGGGCTGATCAATGTCCTCAAACGCGGGAATATCGTGGAGGCTGTCAGCCTCTGCGACGACACTCCCGGGCCTGCCGCCCATGTCCTGCGGTCCGCAATCCTCAGCTATGAACAGGGTGACGACGATATTGCGCAATCAATACAGGACGCCGCATTGAGCGAGATTCCGAGGCTTGAATCCCGCATGAACATACTTGCGACAATCGCATATGTCGCTCCGCTTCTCGGTCTTCTCGGCACGGTTTTCGGAATGATCGAGGTGTTCAGGCAGATCAATGAAGTCGGGGCATTCGTCAACTCCAAGAATCTTGCAAAAGGGATAGGCGAGGCCCTTTACACCACTTCGGGGGGACTCTGCGTGGCAATCCCCTGCTACATAGCGTACAACTATCTGGTGTCGCGGATCGAGGCGATTATCCTCGACATGGAAAAGGCCTCCTCCGAAATCATATATTTCTTCAGGCACGCAAAACCGGGTGAAAATGGAAAACCTGCAAACGGCAAGGCGGAGAAATAATTGTGAAGCTAAGGACAAGACTTAAAGTTTTCAAGGGAATGCCCGACATGACGCCTATTATAAACGTCGTGTTCCTCCTTCTCCTTTTCTTTATGCTTTCAAGTTCATTCGTCCAGATCTCCGGAATAAAAATAAACCTTCCAAAGACTGAGGGGGAAAACGAGCTTGGCGCTGAAAAACTCATCATTTCCATAGACAAAAACAACCGCTTTTTCTTCAACGATGAACAGCTGGAGTGGAACAGCCTGAAGGAAAAACTTGGACAGTTCATCACAAAAAGCAAAGCCAATACTGTCATCATAGTCGCAGACAAGGATACGGCATACGGGGAGATAGTGAAACTGATGTCGCTTTCCCGCTCCCTTAATCTTAATGTTTATGCGGCCACCGGCTCGCCGGAAAATAAAAAAGAACAGGTGCCGGAAGATGTCAGAGGTAATTGAAAAAAAAGATTCCGGGACGGGACGCGACCTGATTCTTGCAGTTTTAGCGACCGTTGCGGCGCATCTTGTCCTTTATTTCATATTCATACTGCCGAAACCTTCCGAATCGGCAGTCGCGCCCGATCTCAAAAAAGTTGTTTTTCTGCCCCTTGACAAGATGCCGGATTCCCCGGTCATGACAAACTTGATCCGCTGGCTTGAATACGGAGATCCCACACTGATTTCAAAACCCAGCCGGAAACACGGATTCAGTTCCGTATACCACGTTTCCGGGCTCAGGCCGCCTGAACCTGACCTGGCCTATGGAATCTTGCGAAACCAATCCGGCATAAATATGTTCCAGGAGATAAGATTCGACAGGGAACCTCTCGGGACCGAGCTGTTCAAGGCATCGAACTATAGGTCGGCTCCGGTACCCCAGCCCCCTTTTAAAGTACAGAAGAAAAACCCTCCCGAATATCCATGCTGGCGAAAAGACGACGGGGAACCGCTTCCGCAGCTTTTTGCAAATACGGATGAAATCAGGAAAAAAATACAGGCACTGCGCCCTGATGGGAAAACAGTTCTCAATGTGACTTTTTACGGCAGTGAGTTCCAGCCCAGGCCAAAAATCCATATTTCATGCGGAAACAGGGAATTGGATTCCATGGCAGTTGACACCCTTATCGCCAAAACAGCACTTCTGTCATCTTCAGATAGAAAGACCGATGAGCCGTGCTACATTGAAATCGAGTGGCAGAAAGGACAGTCAAAATGATACCGATGAACTGCACCGGCGGATTTATGGTTTACCTTTTCCTGTGGTTTATTCTGCTCACTGCCCTATGGATAAGGGAGTTACGGAGGAGAAAAGTATATGACTGGGCCCTTTCGGAAGGTTCCCTGTGCATTTGCGAAGACTGCCATTTCGCTTTTCTTGTAAAACCGGGCGAGACGGTTTCAAGATGCCCGCGATGCAATGAAATTTGTCAAGTAAAAAGAAACAAGAGGTAATCAACCAGTGAGTGTCAATCAGACAGTGATAGTTCTCGATTTCGGTTCCCAATACAGCCAGCTTATTGCGAGGCGCATAAGGGAATGCAGTGTTTTCAGCAAAATAGTCCCGTTCAAAATAAGTGCCGCTGAAATCAAAAAGGAAAAACCGGCAGGCATCATTTTCAGCGGCGGGCCCGCCAGCGTTTATCAGGATAACGCCCCGAAATGCGATCCCGAAATATTAAATCTCGGCATCCCGATCCTTGGAATATGCTATGGGCTTCAGATGACCGCCCAACTGCTCGGCGGGAAAGTGGTGAAAGGAACCGCCCGCGAATTCGGAAGGGCCGAACTCGAAGTGGTCAATGACAGCGAGCTTTTCGCCGGTCTTGACAGCAAGCTGACAGTATGGATGAGCCATGGCGACAAGGTTCTTGCCGTTCCTGAGGGATTTTCAATCATTGGAAAAACCATCAATACCGAATTTGCGGCCGTTTCAGACATTAAGCGGAAAATCTTCGGAATCCAGTTCCACCCTGAAGTCGTACACACGCCAAAGGGCAAGAAAATAATCGAGAATTTCTGCCGCAGGATATGCGGTTGCAAGGGTGACTGGACAATGGAATCGTTCATTGACCAGTCCGTATGCGAAATCCGCAACAAGGTCGGAAGCGGACATGTCATACTCGGATTGAGCGGAGGCGTGGACTCCGCCGTAGCCGCCGCCCTCATCCACAAGGCGATCGGAAAACAGCTCACCTGTATTTTTGTGAACAACGGACTTCTCAGGAAAGACGAAGTCGAAAAGGTGGCTTCTGTTTTCAGGAAAAACTTCAAACTTGACCTGAGGGTTGCCGATGCGGAGGAAAGATTCCTTGCGAAACTCGCAGATGTCGTCGACCCGGAGAGGAAACGCAAAATAATCGGGAAAGAATTCGTGGAGGTGTTCCAGGAGGCGGCATCAGAAATAAAAGACGCTGATTTCCTGGCACAGGGCACCCTGTATCCCGATGTCATAGAAAGTGTGCCAATCGGCGGAAATCCGAGCTCAATGATCAAAAGCCATCATAATGTGGGCGGACTTCCGGAGACAATGAAGATGAAGCTGGTTGAACCGCTGTGCAAATTGTTCAAGGACGAAGTGAGGGAAGTCGGCAGAAAACTCGGACTGCCGGATGAAATCGTGATGCGCCAACCGTTCCCGGGTCCCGGACTTGCAGTCCGTATTCTCGGACCAATCACAAAATCCGGACTCGACACGCTCCGCGAGGCGGACGCCATCGTAGTGGAGGAAATGAAAAAAGCCGGTTTATACTATAAGACATGGCAGTCCTTCGCAGTCCTTCTCCCCGTAAAAACTGTCGGCGTGATGGGTGATGAAAGAACTTATGAAAACGTGATCGCCCTGCGCGTGGTGGAAAGCCAAGACGGCATGACCGCCGACTGGGTGAAGCTCCCATACGAACTCATGGGACTCATCTCCAACAGGATCATAAACGAGGTCCGCGGAGTCAACCGGGTAGTCTACGACCTCACCTCTAAACCCCCGGGCACAATCGAATGGGAATAAATATTTGCACTTGAAGGTGCAAATATTTATGGCTCTTTCTCAGATCGAAGAGGTAAGCCTGAAAATCCAAATGGAACCGGCAAGAATGGACAATAATATTCCTGTCCATGCTACTTTTTAAGACAAATCTAATTTTGAGATTACCATTTCGAGCAACATCTAAATAAGGCCTTAATATTGTCTTCACTGGTGTCCGGGGTTATTTCACAGCCGCCTGACAGGATCAGTTTCCCCGGCACCTGTGCCAATGCTTTTTTTGCAGCGGCCACCACTTCGGATTCACTACCGTTTTGAATGACAAGCACGGGATCGACATTGCCACAGAAAACCTGTCTCTTCCCTGACAGTAAAGGATGAAACGGTGCCATATCGCTGACCAGATGATCGATGTCTATGATATCTGCCCCGGTCGCAATCATGTCCGGGATGATCGCTGTCGTATTGCCGCAGATATGGAGTTTCGCAACAGCCCCCAGCGAGTGGATATGTTCAACCAGCATCTTCTCCCCCTCGAAGGCGAATTCCAAATAAATGTCACGGCCGGTTTGTGAACAGGCCGCATCCCCGATGCCGATGCAATTGGCTCCGGCCTTCACCTGTTCCGTGATAAAGTTTCTGGCATTCTCCAGAATGATTGCAATACTTTTTTTCACCTTTTCAGGTTCGTCATAGAAGTCCAGAAATGCATTCCCCATGCTCCGCAAGTCGCAATATTCGGCGACCGGTCCCTCGACCCAGCCGCAAATGATTTTCTCGCCGCCGCACAACTCCTTATATCTGGCACATTGGTCAATACGTCCTTTTGCGCGACTGTTTCCCTTCCAGTCGATCAATTTCAATTTATCCAAATCCCCGATCTCCGGCATCAGTACAATCTCGTCCATCGGCAGGGAATCTTCCGGATATTCGATATGGCCGCCATAGGCTTCAACTTCGCAGTAGGGATCGCTCATCACGTTAACCCAGTCCGAATTGAAAGCTTTCGCGCATGCAATATTAGATTGACAGTGTTCATCGACGTCAAAGATGAAATTGCGATATTTCGTCCCGGTATACTTGGCGCAGAAGCGCATGAATATCGGCATGAACGGCGCATGATCAACATTTTCTCCGTTAATAAACCCGGTCATCCTCTGATAACTATTCATAATATTATTGCCTTTTAAATTAAGCGACCAGAGCGCCGCAACTCTAGTCGTCGGTCGTTAGTCGTTAGTCGGAATTAAGTGTTAAGTTTTAAGTGTTAAGTTTTAAGCCAAACTTTAGAACTCTAGACCTTTAGAACTTTCGCACTTGGCCACTCGGTCACTCGGAATCTTTTGAAAACTTTGAAATTCCTTAGCGTTAAATGAGAGAGAGTCTTATCCTATTCCCTACCTTCGTGTCCTTCATACCCCTCGTGGTTAATATAATATTTATTTGACTTGGATTTGGAATTGGCAGTTTGAATTCGGAGGAAAGTGTCATCTTCAGACCTCCCCTTTTTCAATTGCGTAAACAGCCGCGCCCATGGGAACGGCATCATCTCCGAAACGGGAGATTTTCAATTTAACGTCATTTGGCGAAAGGGCGAACAGATTTTCAACAAAACCTTTTTTTATGAAGGGCATCGCCTTCTGACTTAGCGCCTCCATGACTCCGCCACCAAACACAATGCATTCAGGGGCGATTACGGAGGCCTGGTTTGCCGCCGCAAGCCCAAGCATGTAAAAACCGCCATTCAGAACCCTGCACGTTATTTTATCCCCGGCATTATAACATTTCGCCAGCACACTGCTTTTTATGCCTTTGAAATCACCGTCCGCATATTCACTCAGGATACTTTTCATCCCGTCAGCGACGATGAGCTTCTGGAATTGTCTGCAAAAAGCTGTCTTACTGCAATATGCCTCAATGCAACCGAGCTTGCCGCAACCGCATTTTCTCCCGTGATATTCAACTATTTCGTGCCCGAGCTCCCCCGCACAACCTCTGACGCCGGTATGCATTTTCCCATTGACTATTATTCCTCCGCCCAAACCTGTTCCCACAAAATATCCGACGACATGTTTAAACCCTTTTGCGGCTCCGCACTTGAATTCGGCAAGCGTTCCGAGATTCCCGTCATTTTCAAGAAAGATTTTTTTCCTGAAGATCTGCTGGAACCGCGTTCTCAGGGGTTGGTTCTTCCATCCGAGGGCAGGAGCATGAAGGGCGTCGCCTGTCTGCGGATCAACCGATGTGGGCACTGCAATTCCTATATTTCCGACATCTTTCCAGGAAAGACCGGCATCTCCGAGAGCCTCTTCCGCAGATTCCTTCATCCTGAAACCTGTACCGTCTATGCCGAGCGCCGACTTTGTCTTGCATTTCGATCTGGAAACCACCTTCATCTTATCGGACACCACGATCGCCAGGATTTTTGTCCCCCCAAGGTCTATTCCAATAGTGTATTTTTTCATATTTCCCCCTGCCTTTTATTTTTATGGTTCAGGTATCAGCCACTAGCTTTTAGCTGATAGGTCATAGATGTTTGCTGGCTCTTTTTCATTTTGAGTGGGTTAACACGTAAAATATGAAAATAATTGAATATCCAATATCGAACACGGAATGTCCAATATCCAAGGAAATTATCGCGTTTTTTCCTTTTAGTCGCATCTATGCTTTTGAATAATATTGAGCTCAACTCATCGGTTTTTTCAAGATAAAATTAATTTTCTCCGACTGTTGAATGAGTTCGTCTTTTCTTCCCTTCATCGGTTGGATATTTCCGCCATGGCGGATTGAATATTGGATATTCAGCCAGTTACCCACTCGATCTGAGAAAGAGCCAACTTTAGGCTATGAGCTTTTACTCTCCGATTCGCCGATTCTCCGATTCATTTCCCAATCTGGTCGCTTTACAGCTCGCCTGTCAGCAACTTGAAAAGCTCGGCGAATTTCTTGTCCGGATTATTCTCTTTGAGGTGAAATTTTGTTTCAGGCTTATTTGCCTTGATGTCAGGGCCGATTATGACTTCATTGTTTTTCACTGTTAAAAACTTATATCCTGATTTTGCAAGGGAAAGCCTGATTTTGTAAACTTTGATCAGATTCTGGGAAATTGCCGGAATTTTGCCGTATCTGTCGACAAGTTCATCCGTGATATTTTCAAGTTCCCGATATTCAGATGCGCGGCTCAGGTTACGGTAGGCATCGACCCTGAGTTTTTCAAAAGGGATGTAATCCGGAGACAGGGCGGCGGCAATTCTGCCTTTCACGGAAGAATGGGCGAAATCCATGAAATCTATGAAAATTTCCGTCTGCGGCACGACCTTTTCCGGATTGCCCTTAAGTTCTGCAACCGCCGCCTTGAGGAATGTGCAATATAGTTCAAACCCTATTTTATTGATATGTCCGCTCTGTTCTGAGCCGAGAATGTTTCCAGCACCCCTTATTTCCAGATCCCTCAGGGCAAGTTTAAAGCCCGCACCGAGCTGCGTGTAACGCCTTATCGCGCTTATCCTCTCCCTGACGTTTCCCGACAGGATGCTGTGCGGAGGCAGCAGGAGATACGCATAAGCCTGCCGCGTCCATCTTCCGACCCTTCCCCTTAACTGGTAAAGTTCGGCAAGCCCGAAACGGTCCGCCCTGTCTATTATTATCGTGTTCGCATTGGGGATATCCAGTCCGGATTCTATGATCGTGGTGCAGACAAGAACATCGGTTTTCCCGTCGAGAAATGCTGTCATCACCCTCTCCAGTTCATGTTCAGGCATTCTCCCGTGGGCGATTGCGAACTTCGCACTTGGAACGAGCATTTTCAATTTATTGCACGTATTTTCAATTGTGCTGATGCGGTTGTGAAGGTAGAAGACCTGTCCGCCACGCTGTATCTCCCGTGTCAGGGCGTCGCTGATGTTCTTCTCGTCGTATTTGCATACGATTGTCTGAACCGGCATGCGGAGTCCCGGCGGTGTCATGATGGTGCTCAGATCCCGGATTCCTGTCATCGACATATAGAGTGTTCTCGGAATCGGAGTGGCTGTCATTGTCAGGATGTCGACAGTCGCCCTGAGATGTTTCAGTTTTTCCTTGTGTTCAACGCCGAACCTCTGCTCCTCGTCAATCACTATGAGTCCGAGATTCGGGAATGAAACATCTTTCTGGACAATCCTGTGTGTTCCGATGATGATGTCGATTTTCCCCTCGGACAGTTCATGGAGGATGGCCTTCTGTTCACCGTGTGTCTTGAATCTGCTGAGCATCTGGATTATGACCGGATACTCCGCAAACCTCTCCGAGAAGGTGTAGAAATGCTGTTGGGCGAGAACTGTTGTCGGCACGAGTATGGCAACCTGTTTTCCCGCCATCACAGCCTTGAAGGCGGCGCGTATCGCGACCTCGGTTTTCCCGTATCCCACATCTCCGCAGAGCAGTCGGTCCATGGGAACGGGAGAACACATGTCTTTCTTTATTTCGTCAGTGGATTTTCTCTGGTCGGGAGTTTCCGGAAAGCGGAAAAGTTCCTCAAACGTCTGCTGGTCGTGCCCGTCCTTTGGGAATGAAAATCCGGGGTTGTGCGAACGCATTGCCTGAATCCTGAGCATGCCCACCGCAAGCCCCCTTACGGATTTCACCGCGTCAAGCTTGGCCTTCGCCCACTTTCTTCCGCCCACCTTGCTGAGGGTGGGGACAATTTTTTTTGAGCCTGTATATCTTGAAACCATGTCGGCATGCCACAAAGGGACATATACCAGCACATCGTCTGCAAATTCAATCTGGAACATCTCCTGGGAAACCCCTTTTTCAGTAATGGTTTTTATTCCCGTGAATATCCCTATTCCGTACCCCATGTGAACGACATGGTCTCCCTCCTCCATATCTGCGAAATTCGCAATCTCAGAACTTCGGAGCGATTCCTTTATTTTTTTCGTGTAAGCATATGACGGAGTCCTAGCGTGAGGTATGAAGAAAAGCTCTTTTTCAGTTAGAACTGCCAGTTTCCGGCCGTTGAAAATAAAACCCGAACTTATGAAAGAACTGTCAACTTCCACGTTTTCAGGATTAATCCCGTTTTCGGAGCACCAGGACATAATCCTTTCAATGGTGTGCTCCCCTGTCCCGAGAAGAACGACTTCAAATCCGCCGCCAACCCATGACGCCACCTGGCCTGCCGTCAATTTTCTCATGATGTTTGAGTAGGCCGCATCTGTCTCCCCAGAACTTGTCTTGCCGATCTCAAGACTGGGAGGTATGCATCCGCAGTCAGTTCCCTCATTTGACGTTGAGGATTCCACGGCATCGAGAAGCCGCACAATCCCGAGATTCCCGGATCCTCCGGCGGTCGCCTCCCATATTGAGATGGAAGTTTCCGAGCCGAATCTCCGAATATGAGCCAGACATTCTTCAGGATGAACAATTATGACTGTGGGCTTTCCGCCTTTGAAATAGTCGGTGAGGTTAAATCCGGTTTTTTCCAGGACGAAAGCGCTTCTGGGAATCACCGTATATTCCGGAACACTGCGCAGGGAGAGCTGTGTTTCAGATGAAAACAGCCTGATTGAAGTTATCTCATCCCCCCAGAATTCTATTCTCGCCGGAGATTCTGAACCGGGCGAAAATATGTCTATTATCCCGCCACGTCTTGAAAATTCGCCGGGGACATTGACCTCTATCTCATCGTCATAATCCATTTTGACCAGATTTTCAAGAAGTAATTTGAGACTGATGTTTTCACCAGTTCTGATTTTCAGGGTGCTGTTGAGAAGGGAATCCGGCGGAGGTACGGAGGATGTGAATGATGTGGCGCTTGTGACAAAGCAGTCCGCCTGCCCTGAAGCCGCAAGGTAGAGCGCTTTTATCCGCTGGAATTCATTTTCCGGAATAAACCGGGATCCCTCTTCAGTTTCGGGAATCAGGACCGGGGATATTTTTTCCCCGCAGAGTTCCCCCCAAAGCGGAAGTCCAGCTGAAATGTTTTCCGCAATTGCCAGGCTTGGAGTTATGATGATTGTCGGCCGTCCGGTATTCATGATTGAACGCAGGATGACAGGGAAAAGCGTATCCGTATCCACATTCAGGAAAATTCCGCTTTCCGGGATATTTTCGGAAATCCAATTGTTGAAAATACTTTTCCAGCCGGATTTTTTAATTAATTTTGACATTTTTAACAACTAATGTATATTAAACCCCTTTTGTACAGAATATAGTTCAATAAGTCCAAGTTTACATTTCACATTAGATTATAATAATTTGCAGGTATTATGAAAGCCAAGAAAAACGAAAAAAAGATTAAAAAGTTATCGAAACCGTCCGTGAATAAAGCCACAGTCAAGAAGGAAAGCAAAGTAAAACCTTCGGTGAAAACTGTAAAAACGGCCAGGGTTAAAGAGCAACCTGTGAAAAAACCTGCTGCCCTCAAGATGAAAAAAACAGAGGTCAAAAAAAAGCCGATCAAGGCTGCACCTGCAAAAGAAGCTGTAAAGAAAACAGTCGAAAAAACAATCAAGGCATCTGCAAAAAAAATTGTAAAGAAGGATGTAGGCTCAAAGACAGAGAATATAAAGAAAATCCCTGCAAAAAAGACTGACAGGAAACCCGCGGCTCCTCATAAAACTGCAAAAACTGAAAAACCGTCCGCAAAAAAGACGGTCGGGATTGTTATTGCAAAGGGATCGGTCAAAAAACCTGTAATAGCATCTGCAAAGAAAACAGTCAAGGGCGCCGAAGATGTCAAGAAAACCGAAGTTCACGCCAAAACAGCTGTCAAATCCGTTAAGGAAGCTTCCAAGGAAATCCCTGTAGAACTGCCGAAAACTGTCCCTGGACTGCCGGGAAAAAGAAAAGTGGGAAGGCCAAGAAAATTGGGATCCGACGGCGAAGGCGCCGCGCCAAGACCCAAAAGGGAGACCAGTCCGGACGACACATCCTCGCTTTCAAAAAATGACACTATGAAAGTTTACATGCAGGATATCGGGCAGATATCGCTTGTGACAAAAGAAGAGGAAGTGGAACTTGCCGCCAAGATCCATGGAACAGACATGAAGCTCAAGGAGGAAGCCAGGGCCACCCTTATCAAGGCCAATCTTCGTCTCGTTGTAAAAATAGCACATGACTTCAAGGGGCTCGGACTCCCGCTCCTCGACCTTATTTCCGAGGGGAATATCGGACTCATGAGGGCTGTCGAGAAATTTGATCCCGCAAAAGGCGCAAAATTCAGTTCATACGCCGCATGGTGGATAAAACAGTCGATGCGCCGCGCCCTTGCCAACCAGAGCAAGACAATCCGCATACCTGTCCAGTCGGCGGGTAAAATCAATAAGATCAAATCAGCGCGTCTCAAACTTACCGAGAAACTCGGACGTGAACCCACAGATGCCGAAATCGCCGGATTCCTTGAATTCAGTGAAAGAACTGTTGCGGGACTCAGGCTTGCAGATCTCAGGACTTTCTCCCTGCATGATCCGATCCAACAGGGGGAAGACGGTGAATTCCAAGATATCATCCCGGACAGGCACGCTTCAATTCCAGACAGAATCCTGGGAGATCTTGAATCGGTCAGCCGTCTGACCAATCTCATGGAAAGTCTCGATGAAAGGGAAAAGATGATTTTGAAAATGAGGTTCGGACTGGACGGGAACAAACCGAGGACACTTGAAGAAGTCAGTCAGGAAATAGGCAGAACAAGGGAGCGCGTAAGACAGATCCAGAACCAGGCGTTGACCAAACTCAAATCCCTTCTCATAGATGAATCCGGTTTTGTTTACGAATAAATTTTCCCTCAACAGGAAAAATTTATATATGAAGATTCAATAAAATAAAAAAACAGCATAACAATATTGAAGGGGGTGAAGAAATAAATGATCGAAGTACGGATGAAAAAGGGAGAACAGATCGACCGCGCGCTTCGCAGGCTTAAAAAGAAGCTTGACAGGGAAGGAGTGCTCAAGGAGATCCGCAACCGTCGTCATTTTGAAAAGCCCAGCGAGAAAAGACGCCGCGCGGAACGCCGCCCCAGAATGACCACAACCGATTAATTCGCTTCAATAACCAATTAAAAACCCCGGTTCTTCAAAAGACCGGGGTTTTTTGTGGGTACTGCCGTAGTTTGGAAATTAGAAGGTGGAATTTATAAGAGGCAATTTCAAAATTGCCTCTTATGAGCTGATTTCTTAAGTTGGAGTTCACGGCTTTAGCGTGCGTAACCTATTGAATACCAAGACACACTAATCCGCCCAGGCGGACCAACGGGCGTATTACCGTAATAACCGTTTTTATGTATTTTGAAATCAGCTCAGAAAGTAGAAAACGAACCAAAAAAACTGCGGATCAGTTGACAACCCGATTCCTTCCTTCGGCCTTCGCCCTGTAAAGATTCCTGTCGGCTTTACCGATAAGCTCCGCCATATCTTTTTCTACGGAACCTGAAATAAAGGCGGAAGCCACCCCGATGCTGACTGTGACTTTGATTCCGAGGGCGTCTTCTGTTTTAATCTCGATATTCTCCCTTATTTTTTCAGCTACAGCCTTCTCTGACGCCAGATCCCTGCAATCCGCATAAATGATGAACTCCTCTCCGCCGTATCTCCCCGAGATATCAGACTTCCTGACCGTTGAATCAATTATGCCTGCGACATATTTAAGAACCTCATCCCCTTTTTGATGCCCGTATGTGTCGTTCACTGTTTTAAAGTGATCGATATCTGCGATCATTATGGCAATCTTGAACTTCTTCCTGTGGGCAAGATGAAGCATTGGATTGACGGCATTGAAAAAACCCCGCCTGTTCAGTATTCCCGTCAGAAGGTCCAGCGTATTTTCCCTTGCAAGCCTTTTATTGTCCACCCACAGGCTCTGGAGGGTATCTCCCAGCATCTCCGCATCGGGAATTTTCTCGCCGTATTTCATAAGCCCCTGAATGAACTCATTCACATGAATTTCATATTTGCCCTCCATGTTTTCAACCCCGCGCAATGTCCTGAAAATATGGAACATTGTGGCAAACTCCGGGTTGAGCATGTAAAATTCGAGCCTGTACGCGATGGTGAGTATTTCAGACGGATTTGACAGGTCTTTGACATTTTTTATGAGCTCACACGATTTCGCGAGAATCTTTTCAAATTTCTGCTGTGTTGCGGAAAGGTCTTCAAAGACATTCGGAAGCAAATCCCTTTCCGCAAGCTTATATGCGCTCTTCCAGAATAGGACGTGATCTTTCTCCTCTTCGGCCATGGACTTCCAGAAAGCCTTGAAAACAGCATCCGTGCAGGATTTTTCTATTTTGGAATAAAAACTGAAGGCCTGGGCGTCAATCCGGATGCAAATATCAAGAATCTTAATTAATTTCTTATTTGATTCATCCATATTTGACTCCACAGTACAATCTGATATATTACTTGCACTGGTATTAGCGTTAGTATATCTTTGTGTCATGTAAATTAAGGGATTTTATTATATTTTCAATCGCGCAGCATCACAGTTTTAGATAAATGCATAAAAAACCGGGTGTTTCCTTTGAATCAATTCTCGAAATATAAACGATTTACCGAGGGTGCAACCCGTAAAATATGCCTTCTCCTGATAATAT
The DNA here is from genome assembly GCA_945883805.1 of Victivallis vadensis. GTDB lineage: Bacteria > Verrucomicrobiota > Lentisphaeria > Victivallales > GWF2-50-93 > GWF2-50-93. Next base: position 17,032 of record CAMCYE010000054.1, read on the forward strand.
TGCTGAATTCAATGCATGTGTTCGGGGAAAAACTGAAACCTTTAAAGAGCTTTGTCATTTATTATGGGGCGGAGGAGGATGCCAAGGCGTTTACGGCCTTTGATCTGGTTGTATTGGAAAGCAGTTATACAAAAATCGTAAAAGACCTCAAGAAGGAAAATAAAATTGTACTGGCATATTTAAGTATCGGAGAAGTAAACAGCTCCCGCAGTTATTTCCACTACTTGAAAAGTAAACAGCTTCTGCTGGAAAACAATCCAAATTGGCCGGATGCGTTTTTGATTGACATCCGTAATCCGGAATGGGGCAGTTATATTGTTGAAACTCTGATTCCCTCCATCCTAGGGAACGGTTTTGACGGCATCTTCATAGACACCCTCGACTCTCCCATAGAAAAGGAACGGGTGAATCCTGAAAAATTCGACGGCATGAAAAAGGCCGCTATTGATATTATCGAAAAGGCGAGGCGCGCCCATCCCGGAATGAAAATCATGCTTAACCGGGCATATGGGATTGCGCCTGATGTCGCCTCCTCGATCGATTATATCCTAGGCGAATCCATCTGCAACACGTACGATTTCAGCAAGAAAAAATATCTGCCGGTGGATGACAAGCTGTACATGGAACAGGTAAAAATCCTTGATGACATAAAAGGGAGAAACCCTCTTATTCAGGCTATGACACTGGATTACTGTGATGAGAAAGACCAGTCAAGGAGACAGGAAATTTATAAAAAAGAAAAGAAAAACGGATTTATTCCGTATGTAACCACTATTGATCTGGGCAGGGTTTCAAAACCGGACCGTAAATGAGGATTGCATCGCATGAATGATTCTGGAACTATTCTATGAACTTCTCTAAATATTATATCGGCATTCTTTTCCTGTCTGTCACGGCCTTGGTCATGGCAAGATTCCTCATTCTCACTCCTGAAACAATAGCCCTGATGTACATGGATTCCGGATTGTATGAAGATGCCATGAAGAAATATGAACAGATGCTCGCCTCAGGCAATGAATCCGGAAATGTGATAATCCCCCTGGCAAAGCTTTACGCCAGGCAGGGCGAGGAAAAAAAAGCAATCGGCCTTCTGATCAGATATATCAATAGAAATCCGGATTTGCCGGACGCGGAATCGGTGCTGACCCAGATCATAACCAATGCGACAAGCCTTGAAGAATACGGAATTCTAATCGAGAAAACACCGAATTTTTCCAACCCGAACAACATATTGACGGAGCTCTCGAGCTGGTACGAGTCGATACTGCAGGGCGAAAGGCAAATTGAAGTCCTTACCAAAATGGCAAAAAAAACCGACCATAAACAGACTGAATATGCCTACGGAAAACTGATGTCCTACTATTCTGTCGACATGAAGCTTGACACCCCGTCCGCATTTGTCAAACAGTTCATAACCAATGAAAACCGTGCGGACAGGAAAAAATCGTTCCTGTCTTCGCTGACAATCATGGTAAACTCGGAACAGTACCAGAGGGCGATGATTCTGGCGCGCAGATATCTTGATTCCAAAAATCCGCCTGCCCCTTTTGAGGTTGAGAAAGTTGCGGATATTTTCCTGAATGCCGGCCAAACTCGGCTGGCAGGCGAAATATGCAAACAGTTTTTAAATAAAAAAGGTGATCTCACCGTTTTGCAGATCTCCCAATACCGAATTGACAGGGAGAAAGGAGATGAATTCAAGGTCATGGAAGGGATAAAACGCGACTTCTATTCGAATTCGATAAAATCCAAACGCATATATGAGATTGCAATCAGCACAGCTTTGAAATACGGTGATTCCAAATGGGTTAAGGACCTCCTGCTTCACGCCGATTTGACGAAATCAACTCAGGACGCGGCCTACAATTACGCATTTTACGCATTGGAAAAACGTGATGCTGAAATGGCGGAGATCCTGAAAAACAAACTGGCTCCTGAAACGCTAAGGATTTCCCCGTGCCTCAGGTACATCATCAAATCCGCCATCAACAGGGTTCCCGTAGAAACTGCAGCGTCTCTTGCCGGCAATTGTGCTGAACTTGACAAAGACGATGTATTACAACTTGGGTATGTCATGTTCCATAATGATTATTTGGACGAGGCTTTTCTTTTGATTAAAGACAGTCCGGCGCAAAGTATCCTGCAATTTTTCAAGATACGGGATCTTGTGAAAGTGCTTGTAAATGACGGCAACACTGACGGATTCATGGATAAATACGAGAAGGAATCCCTGCTTTCCAGTAAAAATCAGCAGAAAATATACAGGGACACCCTGTTTATACTGTCCGCCGCGTCAGGACTCAAGGACAGGGCGCAGAAGCTTATTGCCGAACATCCGGAGGTTCCAGTAGAGGTGTTAATTGACGCATATAGTCTTGCTGAAGACTGCGGACAATATGATGTTGCGGTGACCTTGGCGGAAGAGTTATGCCGGAAGAACCAAAAAGATGCGTTCCGGTTTTTCCTTGCGACCGCACTGGTGGATTACGGAGATTACGCGCGGGCATTGGAATTACTGGTGATGTTGAAAAAGAAGATGAGGGCCGCGGACGGATTGTTTCTTAGGGCGGTCGCGCGTGAGATTGAATTTGGCGGCTATAACCGTATTCCCAGTGAAGTGCGCGCCGATATTGAACCCACTTTGAACGATATTCTTGGACGAAAAGATGCGACGGTTACCGAATTGAAACGCGCCGCCGTATGCCTAGCCGCTCTGGGGGAAAAGGAAAAAGCCGAGCAGATTTACTTGAAATTATGCATGGACGGGGATTCGAGAACTACCGACATAGACGAATTTGTCCTCATGTGTAAGCGTTCTCCGGGGGAGGATGTCAGGAAATGGTTTATCAAACAGGCCGCCACTGGAAAATGGGAGAAATGGATGAGGCTGTCCTGGCTGAACCGGCTCGGCATGGAAAAAGAGACCGTCGACACTGTGGAAAGTGTTTACAAGGGAGTTGAATTAACGTATCTGAACGAATATCTGACCGCCCTTCACGCGACAGGCATGAATGAAAAAGAGAATGAAGTCCTGGGTCGCTACAAGATCTCACAGTTGCTGAAACTTGGGAAAAGAGAGCGTATCGGACTGATTGGAGTTTTGTCAAAAACAGGACATGTGGAATGGGCAAGGCAGCTGCTCAGCTCTTTTTCAGCTAGAGAGCTTGTCGCAAATCTTTCTCCTGCGGACATCGCATCCGCATTCATTTCCACGAACATGGAGAAAGAAGGATTGGCGCTTTTCGGCGGAAATGGTAATCCGAAGGGAAGCGCATTGAATGTCATGCTGTTTCTGCACGCATTTTCCGGAAATGAAAAATTTGTTGAACTTTGGCTTGATTCCGGTGTTGTCAGACAGGAGAATGTTTTAATCAACCTATACTATTTTGCGCTTAAGAACAAACGTACCAGGCTCGCGCTTGAAATCGCCCGCAGGCTGTTTAAATCATACGATAATGAAGCCAACATGTTCCGTCTGGCAGAATCGCTTATCGCGGAAAAACATTTCGAAGAGGGGATTGCACTGATAAACAAGGATGCGGAAAATAACAATAAGGCCGGACAAATCTACCTGTCCGGCATATCCGGTCTGGCAGAAGCAGGTCGGTTTTCAAAAGAAAGTCCGGAAGCTGAAAAATTTCTGCGGATATGCAACAGATTAATAGAATCTCCGGACGCCCCGGAATCAACTGTTATTGCCGTGGCATTTGCATTGTCGAATACGGGATATCATGACAGGGCGAAAAATCTCTTCTACAACTTGGCCCTGGCCCATCCGGACATGGATGAATCATTCACAAAAATGTATTTGTTTTCAACAGTAATGGCTCCGGACCGTAA
>CAMCYE010000055.1 GCA_945883805.1 Victivallis vadensis
GCAAGCACCTTTCGTAAGAGGTAATTGCAAAACTCGCGTTTTGCGAGAAGTCAGAAGTCAGAATTAAATTTGAACTCAAATCTGGATTTAGGAAGACCTACGGGGACGAGGCCGTGAAATTCATAGAGGAAAACATGTAAGATAAAAAAAGGGGCCTGAGCCTCTTTTTTAGCTTTTGGGCGGGAATGTGAACAATTGTTCATGTTTTAGGGAGCTGTTTTCTGATGGACATATTTCAACTTCTGGGCAAAGTTGTCCAGAAGTTCGGCAATCTGCGGAATAATCGGCGGAATGCGCTGACTTCGACTTTATTCCCCCTTTGACGCTCCCACCGGATGAGCGTGATTAAGAAGATCCTCAAGCATTGCAAACTCTGGGTGGAACCTGTGGAGAGGGCACCGCCCAAAAAACTGTGAAAGTCCCCTTCGAATCTGTACATGTGCGATTGACGAGTTTCTCGCAAATTTCTGATTATCACCTGGACGACACGAGACAGGAAGGGCGGAATACGCATATTTTCAGAGACAATATCCCCTTTTTCAGCTCTGTTTCCACTTTCTGTCCCGACTTCCCATGATTTGCTCCGACTTCTCCGATTCCTCCATCTGGAGTGGAAGGAAAAAGCCGAATTCCTTCAATATTTTATTTGATTTCCCAACTATCCCTGATTACCGTACAACCCATACGAAAATCAAAACGCCTATCAGTTTAACTTCATTTTATATTCATTATAAGTATCTGACCCCAATAAATTACTGGACTTGGACGCGTATCACAAATTTCTTGCGGTGCGGCTTTTATCAAACATTAATCAGCTATAATCAATTCTATCAAGAGCTCGGTTTGGCGCTCAATATTAAATGCGAGTCCGAGCCAGCCTTTTTTGTCAGATTTATGTTTGCTTTCTGATTTGCCGTTAATTCGGCAAAGATAAGTTTTTTCCGGCTTCATGACAATACTAAAACCGGTTTTTCCTGAGAAGAACGGAGCTATGAGTTTAATACTTGCCGTGTCTTGGGCAATGCTGCGATTGATGATTATCGTCTCGTGCCCTGTTTGAATTGCTCCAGGAGAATGATGGGCTTTATGCATTGCGATAATCGGCATGACAAAACCGCTGAAGCGCATGTTGCCTTCGCCTTTGCCTGTTTCCGCGCGATAATGCTCGCAGCAGCAAAGGGACTCCTTGTGATGCCGCTCATACACTTGGAAATAACGGCCGGCAATTTCACTGGCCGCCTCCATTTCACCCATGCTGATGCAGGCTTTCCAAAAAAAATATTGCAAGGGCGGCCAGATTGAGCCGTTCGGATAACCCTCCCTGCGGTAGTAAGGGCTGTCCGGTTTGATTGGCGTAAAGCCGTTTGGGGTTAAATAGGCCATTAATTCTTCAAACATTATTTTTGCTCGCTCTTGCGGGGACGAGCCTGAAAACAGCGGCAGATAATCATAGATCCAAGGTATTTTCAGCAAGTATTTCTCCTCCGCGACGCGATCCAGATAGCAGCCCGTTTCTTCACTCCAATATTTTTCGTTGAGACTTTTCTCCGCTGTGTTTATTTTGTCTGTGAAACTCTCAATGTCTTGCTGTTTATCAAGTAAATAAGCGAAGACTCTCAATATCTTGAGCTGTCTTATTCCGTGGGCTGTCATCCCAATGCAAATGAGGCTTTTTTTCTCGTGCGAGGCATTTATCGGCAACGTTTTTTTGTATTCCCAAGCGAAGATAAAGCCATTTGAGTAGAACAGCGCGGGACTGTCGTCAGCTCCTGTTCCCCGATTCGCCGAGACAAGCCCGTCATAATCTTCGCCGGGAAGCGTGTCAAACATTCGCAGCGCGAGCCGGGTCAGTTTGTCATAATGCTTTGAGACATAATCGATATTCCCGGATTCCCGGTAAAGCTCCCAAAGCGCGTAAATTGCAGTGACAATAAAACTTCCATGTTGAAATATTTTCTCCCCCACCAAGGCTGGATCAGGCATCTCCGCAATTATCTCATCAGTGTATTTTTTGTCGAAATCCGCCAATGCAACCGCTGTCATGCCGCAGTCCCAAATGAAAAACTTGCCCCATTGACGGGACGGCAGATGACGTATAATCATCCGTTCCGGATTTTCAAAGGACCGCGTGTACTGGCGGTTGTGATAAGCCTCCCAGAGCATGTGGCGCCACGGAAGCTCCATTTCATCATATATGCCGGGAGGGAAAGGCGCGGGGGCTTTTGCTGTTTCCGGAACGCTGTCAGGAAAAAAATCAATTGCCGCTTTTTTTTCGCAGCCGGCCGGCAAGTCAAGCCATTTAAGCCGAATCTTCAAGCGTTTTTTATAACGGTTTTTAGGATTGCTCGGATCCTCGCAGGTTTCCGCGTTTAGAGGGAAATTTATCCAGAAATTTGAGTCAGTTTCCTCTGAGCCCCAAAAGGAGATGTTTTCACCTTGCAGCGTCATCTTTATTCCGTTTATACTGAATCTGCATTTATCATCCTGAATCGCGCAGCCGGAAAAATCAGGCAAAGCAAGCCCCTCGCACGGGTTGACATAGAGATGAAACTCCCACTGCCTATTCTCTTCAGAGGGATTTTTCATTGTTATCTCCATTCTCATCCGGCCCTCGGGACTGGCTGAAAAAGTCACAACGGCTTTGATATCGTTGCGCATTGTCGGCAGACAAAGAAAGCTCCACTGGTTTTTCTCCGGACTGATCTCCCAGCCGAGGACGCGCATCTCATGGTTCTCCTCGAAACGCTCAATGCCTTTTGTGTAGCCGTGAAAGACATCCAGCGCCGGGTGTGTCTTGTATTCCGGATAATTTTGCGTCATCACCAAAATAAACTCGAGCGTCCTGGACTTCCCGTATTCGGGAATATAAACCGCGTTCGGACCATATGCGTTGCTGGAGACAGGAGACCAAAGATACATAAAATATCCTTAATTTTCTGAGCCGATTTCAAAACTCTGAAAAATTCAGAGTTTTTAAATTGGCTACATTTTGTTTTTGTTAAAAATTTCCAAAATTTTGAATTTCCCTTTATCGATTGCAGAGTTTCTTGTAAATTCCTGATTGCAGAGGCAAGGGGAGGTCTGCTTAAATTTACCGGTAATCCTAAAGGAAAAAGCTCCCCCACTTATTCGGCAGAACGTCCACGGGTGAATTCCTGAAAGGAAACCTGCTTTTTGGCCAGCGGGGACTGACTGAATTCGTATAATAACTGGTCTTGCAACTTTAATCTCGCCTGTTTTGCCTGTAAAATCGCGCCCAATCGTTCGAAACGGGCATCCAAATGTTTTTGCAATGTGATTAGTTCTGCCGGCGCATTGCCATTCTGAAAAAGGACAAAACCCAAAACTTCATGGTGTGCAATCTCCAACACCTCCAATTTTCCATTTCTTACTGCAGTGGAATTGCCGATTCGGAAAGTCTGATAATCGCTCCCTTTTAGTGGTACACAGTTAAGTTCAGAGCTTAACCCCAGAGTTTTAAGATGGAGTTGAACATTTACACCGACGCAGGGAAAGGATGATGTCATTTCGCCTCCGCCGTTGACTAAAATTAATAGTGCCTGGCCTGCCGGAGTCACATATAAACTGTATAAAATCTCAGTATTGTCCAAAGTGACTGCGCCGGGAAACAGATAGTTGTAAAATTTAGCTTTTTCTACCGGAAAAGAACGGTATATCTGCCACAAGGCAATCATTTCCCGGTGATGAGCGGGATCGAGCGTGGCAATTACGGCAGTGCCGCCAATCCCCACCCCATAATGCACCGTTATACCCTCGCGAATGGATTCTTCAATGGTCTGGGGCGAGCGGAAAACATCGCCTTTTGAGCGTTGAATAGTCCACAATGTGGGAGCTGTGCCAAATTGTTGACCGATGGTTTCGGGTTCCAGTTTCCTCTGGGCTTCGCCGGTCAGGCAGGCATTGAAGCCCTCAAGCATATCGGAGGCAATAATAAATCCTCCGCCATGGGCAATCATTATTTTATCTTCACCTAGTGCCTTGCGCCAACTGCGGGCCATACGGAAATAGTCATAGAAGTTAAATAGTCCCGCCTCATGCGGATGTGTAGGATCATTGCACAGACCTTGGGCCGGCCATGCAAAGTCGACGTAGAGACCGTCAAGGTTATACTCTTTTACGCAATTAATGGTCGAATTAAGGACAAAAACAAAGGCTTCCGGGCAACGTAAACATAATTCATCGCAATCCCAATTTTCGAGCGGTTCATAACTGACTATCTGATTATCTTTGGGGGCGAACCAGACATTGAGGCAGTCCGTACGGAATTTTTGCATTTCCATAAAAGCCGGGTCGCGGTGGGCAATCATGTAGGGAGTACAATAAGGAAGAACTTTAATTTTCAATTTTCGACAATGTTCAACGACTCTTTGCATTTCTTTTTTATCCGTAGCCACACAGTTGCCGATGTATTTCCATGAATTATGCAAAATCAGAATTGATGTGCCGTACTCTGCCATTTCGGTAATCAAATCGTTTCCGGGATAGGGGATTTTAAATCCAAAATAGTGGTAAATCCTTTGGCCTCGGACCGGATTTTCCTCATGATTTAATCCCGATAGCGTGAAACCCCAGCGGTTGCTGTACTTAAACCCTTGTTTCATGGGATAACGCCAGCCCGAAGAGACTCGCCAGCCCCAGTAACGATAATTTTCATGTGCCTCAAGGATTTTACGGCAGGGACGGCCATCAATGTCGGACGTGACTTTCTCAAGTAAGAAATTGAGGCTGTTGGTAACTGGGCGATCATCGGTGCTGAAATCGATGGACATGCCCCGTATGCTCTCCCGTTCATCTTGATTGTTGTCGATAAATTTTGCACGATATTTGTGTCCGAAGACGGCTGATTCGTCAAGCTTAAGCCCCAATGTGACATCGTCAAATTTGTAACGTTCGCCTATCACCTCCCAGGTGAAATTGCATATAATCCATCCGGAGGCGTAAATCTCATAGTTGTCGGTTATCTTCAGTTCCGAATTGGCTCGAACCACCTTCAGTTCTGCGGCGTCCGTCTTGTCAGTTTTCACTAATTGGCAATCTGTCACGGCTAAATCGATATTGTCTCCCAAGTAACCGCTGAGAGGAGATAAGATTGAATGCCACTTTTGACCGTCGAAAATGCTCGCACGATCAAATTTGCCTGCCGATTTATTGAAGGTTAATTTAAAGGCGCGGCTGCTGAAAATTAACTCATCTGCCTTGGTTTTCACATCCAAACTGCTATGCATTATCTACCCACTGAATTATTTTTTTTGAGCGATGCCGAGAACTGTCTAATACGTATACGTAGGATAGGCATCCCAGCCGCGAAAAGTGTTTTGCTTTTCCATTGAATTAGCGTTACCATAATACGTTCCAAAACCGACATGCCCATCTACAAAAGTAATGGGGGAACCACAGCTTTTATAACTCTTGTTAAAATGTTCTCCTGAATACGCATCCCGGAAAATTTCAGCGACTGACGGCGCTTTTACCTTGGAGATTTTGCGTGCAGGCCCTAAGTCTCCATACGTGGTACTGTTTATTACTACGGCTAGGGGAGACACTCTATTACAACCCATTTTGCAACAATTCCACCCTATCGAACACTTGTAATTCACATATACATTGGACGCAGCATACTTGGCCTTGATAAAAGGACATAACAAGACATCGCTTTTTCCCGTTATGTTATCCCTTCCTTCAATATAGGGATTATACATGGTGGGAAACGAAGGAATACCAAAGTAAACAGTTCCTCCATGGGGAAATACGGCGCCAAGATAATCGTTGTAATCATCTACATACATAAACAACGCTGTACCGTATTGTCTAAATTGACCCTTGCATTTAGTATCCTTGGCTACTTCTTGCGACCTGGACAAGGCGGGTAATAACATGGATGCCAGAATCGCAATAATAGATATTACTACGAGAAGTTCAACGATGGTGAAGTACTTGAAAGCCAACTTATCGGCTGCGGCATTTTTCATTTTCTCTCCCCTTTCTTATTGTTTATCAATTCTCTGATCCTAACGGAAATTTTGTTTACTTCCGCGTAAGTGTAATTCAGGTTTTCACCGTAATCTTCAGCTTGACGGAGAATGGTTTTGATCTCCGCGGCGGTTTCAGCGTCGTATTCGCCTTTTTCCACCCGGTCTTTCAGATATAGCAGAATTTTGGCGTCCTGAATCCCCATGCGCATCGCTTCCCAGCGAATCGAGGGCACGATGATTTCACCCGTTACATTGTACATTTTATTCAATGGATGATTCTCATCTCCGTCATAGATGAAAATATAGTCGAGTATGCCTCCGTCAGTGTCATCCCATGAGTATCCTCGTGAACAGTTGTATGCCCACGAGCCTACGCCTGTAAAACCAATGCCGACAGCGCAAATCGGATATGCCCTCGCATTTAAAGCAGGTTCGGACTTTCCGGCATCAACCTTGTAACTCCAGATAGTCAAACCCCGTTTGGCTCTCTCAGTTTTAAGCAGTGGCAGGGTTTTGGCGAAAAACTCCTTGCGCGGATTATACTCTTTGGGAGCCCAGCGACTTAGTGCGGTAGGCATTGGCCACGCTGGCAGGATAATGTCCACATAAGGGACAAATGCAGCCACATCCAAGGGCAAACTATAATTGCCTGCGGTCACCATTGCAGGAACTTCCGGTGCGACTTTCTTCGAAATTTTGAAAATTTCAATGCCATTCTTAACTTTGCTTCCAGGAGCATTGGCAAATTCTTCGCCCGAGCTTAGCTCATCCATCCCCCAGGTCAGGAAGTTTTGCGGTCCCACGCCTTCTCGCGCGGCGAATTTCAGCCAGTTTTCAAGCAGATTTGCGTAGGCGTTTATCCAAACCGGCAAAAGCTCCTTGTTTTCATTTGTGAACGGCAATTTTTCTTGGCTGCCAGCTAATGGGAAACCTCCGTAACCGCCCTGCCAAAACAGACCCAGCCTGATGTTCTCTTTCGAGTAGGCTTTCATCCATTTGTACTGACGGCTTCCCTTAAAGTCTTCACTGGCAATCGAGCCGTCGGGATTGAAGGTGACAATCGGGATATAGGGAAATTCAATTCCTGTGGTGTAGTGTTCCGCCAAATCTCTGGCTGCCAATTCGGGATATTTGCCGGCCGGATTTATTTCCGGATAAATACACTGGAAATTGGCAAAGAACGGTTCGACAGGCAGATTTACCGGCTTAACCTTGACGGTTACCTTCAATTCGGAATTACCAGCATTGATCTTGAGGGGGAATTCGCCGAAAACATCCTTTTTCACTTTAAATGAAATATAGAGTTTGACGATTGCGCCCGCATCAAGCGGCAATATCCACTTCTGATTCTGGGTTGGCAGCAAGGTTAACGGGTCGGAAATTAACTCCCGTTCTTTCGCGTACCACCTCGTCATAAAAACCTGGCGGCGAACATCAATTCTGTCGGTTAACTTCCCGCCTCCGGTTATGGTTATCGGGATTGACTGCATTTTTTCAGTGGTATTGGCAAGTGATAAGCCAAAGGCCTGATATTCATTGCCGAGAGTAATGATTTCAGCGGACTTAATTAATTTCTCAGGGATGATTTCATCTGGGTTTTGGCGCACGTAGGCATCACTCAGATAGGCTATGGTATCTTCACCGTGAGCGAGTGCCTTATTTACTTTGACGAGGCTGGCAGTCAATTTGCGCCCCAATTCCTGTTCCTCCGGAACGGAGGGATATTCCAATCCGATTTTTGCAATAGTTTCATTTACCTCTTTTTGAGCTTGCAGTAAATCGGGATTATCCGCTTTTATTTTCAGCGCCTGCCTGATACGTGAGGCCAGATAGTTCCAGTCCCTGTCCAGGACATTCTTGCTTTTTCTCTGTTCCTCGGTTAATTCTTTTCCGCGACCGGAGTTGATGCTGAAGTTATCCAGCCAGACGACACCTTTTTTGTTTGAACGATACACGCCAAACCAGACTCGTTCTTTAACCGCGTTCTTTGGCAGTGTCGTTGAAAGATTAATCTTTGTGTAATCACTCTCCAGCTTGCGATTCCAAGTCAGGGGGGTGCTTACCCAGACAACTTTGCCGTCAACCTCTTTATTGTAACCAATCATGACACCGAGTTCGGCACCATCTGCCCCTGCGGCGTCAAAGCTTATGTTTAATTTCAATTCCGGCAAGTTTGGTTCTTTCATATCGCAATTAAGCAGCACATAGCCGTCATCAAACCGTGCCGATTTGGCCCCATGCGACACCTTGTCGGTTACCAAAGTCACATTGGTGGTTTTGGGAATGAGCCAGCCATCTGGAGATTTGTCATTCTCGACATCCTCATCCAGACTGGGATTTGGGAATTGGACGTCAGCAAGCATGTTGATACAAAACATCATAAATACCCCAAACACCGCTTTTGCAATGATTCGCATTTTATCCCTCGATTAGTTTAATTATTTAGTGACAAGTTCAGCTGATGTAGCCGGTTCGTGGATTATGCCTTTAATAAGGCGAATCTGATAATTGCTCTGGTCGCCATGCAAACGGGAAACCAGCAAATCGACAGCTTTATCCCCAACCTCCTCGGAAGAGAAAATGACCTTTAAAACCGGCAAAGGTGGCAACAGTTCATTGCGGGTGCAAAAAGTGGACACCTGGATCAAGTTGCTGGACGCAAGTTTGCCGTTTTGCCGCAGCCATATCTGATATAGCCAGTTCAACGCCTCCCGATTGGCGGTGACAATCGGAATTTCCGCATATTTGTCCAAGGAAAGCGTATCTCCATTGTCGTAATATATAAGCTCCAATTCCCTGGGATTACGCAATACCGAGCGTAATCCGGCAACCCTCTGTTTCACAAATTCCTTTTTACGACTGGGAACTGCAAAAGCTAATTTCCGATATCCTCTTTTGACGTAGTAGGTGCCCACCTTGCGGGCAGCATCAAAACTGTCATAACGCACGCTGTCGCAATCAATGCCGGGGTATTCTTTGTCGAGGATAATCAAGGGGAAACTTTTGGGCTTGATCTGCATCAGTTCCCTAACTTGGGAATCACTCATAATCGACCATACGATGCAAGCGCAACAGTTAGGCTTGAGCAGCATCAAGCGAATCCTGGCAAACTGGGTGTCTGCTTGTCCAGCAGAGCTTGAAAACAACATTTCCAGATTATTTGCTACCAGCCCATTATGTACCGCCACAAAGAGTTCCGACTGGAATGTCCCATAAGTTACATCGTCGAAAATTATCGAAACCAGCTTTTCCCTGGATCCGGTGCTGCTGATTTCCTCCCCCTTCGGCGAATTGACAAATGTCCCCCTGGCGCGGTTTCTGACAAGAAGGCCGCGCTTGCGCAACTCATTATGGGCTTTGCCCAGGGTTATGTGATTTATCCCCAGAGCCTTCGCGAATACTTTATCCGAAGGCAAATGGCAGCCGTCGGGGATTTCCCCACAGATGATCATTTCCTGCAAAGTATGGCGGATACATTCGTATAGCGGCATTCGCGATAAATAATTGCTGTCGCCGGTAATTTGCAATCTCCGAATGAATTCTCCAATATCAAACTTGTCCACTTTTCAAATCCCCGTGATATATTATAATATGACACTATACTAGCATATACCAAATAAAACAGAAAAACAACATTCCTTCTGAAAATAATTCAAATTTAGATGTCGAGAAGTAATCCCTCAGTCTCCTCCTAGGACTAACCACAGAGAACACAGAGAAAAGAATTTGATTAAGTGGGCATGGAAATCAATAAATATCCTCTTTACTCTGTGTACTCTAACAATAATAAGTTCTTGGATTCTAAGAATCGAATACGGATTGAAGATATTTATTTGTTTAGAGTGCGCAGAGGGGGAAAATGAATATTTATCCTCCTTCTATGGAAAAGTTGGAATTTCTCTGCGCCCTCTGTGGTTGTTTTTTTAGAAAACGTGGAAAGAGACTGAGCCGTTACGGGTTTGCCGGGAAATTCTTATCCGCAGGATTGGGAATGCAACGGTGCCACGGCGGTTCCTATGCCGGTTCCGCCGTACCTGTTCCCGCAATAAAAGAGGCGCAGGGTGTCGCCCTCCCTGATGACTGCGGCATACTCAACCATTTCCCTCTCCCATTCATTGTCTGGATTTGGCGCAAGGCTCAGGTTTTCATCCCCCTCGCCACGATACCATTCGTAACCGTCGGCGCTGACCGCCTCGGAAATCGAGTAGAATCCCCAACGGGTTCCAATGCCGGAATACAGCATCCGGTAGACGTCTCCGTCCCGCCACACAAACGGCGCAGCCACTGCTATGTCGTCAGTGGTGACATCCGCTCGCGGACTCAGGATCACCCGGTGCTCAGTCCAATGAATGCCGTCCGAGCTGTGAGCTACCGCACAGTGTTTTTCCTGGTCAATCTTCTTGTCTTTGTTTTTAGTGCCGATGGCCAGCGTGTAGTAAAGCCGGTATCTGACCGAGCCATCCGGTTGGACATCAGTCAGGATCGTGCCCCCGTTTGCAATACCTTTGTTCTGTGGAAATTCCCTGGTCTGGTCGCCCGTCATAATCGGGTCTTTGGAGTAACGTTCGAATCTCAGTCCGTCGGAACTCAGGGCCAGCCCGGTTCCCCAGAAAGCCTGTAATCCTCGCGGAGTACCGTCATTCCCGCTGTAATACAGATGCCATTTGTCGCCGAACTTATAAACCATGGGCAGGACGCACCAGTTACAGTCGAAGCGCCCCTTCTCCCCGATTTCCAGCACCGGACCGTGCCGCGTGATTTTCCCCGGATCCGAAACCGACATTGTCGCCAGGCAAATGCGGTGCATCCCGCTGCCCGTGCCGGAATAGTAGAGCCGGTACTGGTCGCCTATCCGGACGACGAACGGATTCATACACCTGCCACTGTCGTAAGCGGATCCTTCCACGGGTGGTAGAATCGGATTTCGCGGATCACGTTTCCATTGCCATTTAGCCAGTTTCAGTTTTTTCATTTATTCTCCTGAGCTGATTTCAAAATACATAAAAAATGTTGTTATGGCAATACGCCCGTTGGAGTTCACGGCTTTAGCGTGTCTTTGTATTTAGCAGATAAGACACACTAAAGTTGTGAACTCCAACTAAAGAAATTAGCTCACATGAGGCAATTTTGAAATTGCGTTTCGTAAGCGATATCTATCCAATCTTCAAAGTTTTCCAGCCCATGAGTTTTGCGAATCTCGCAATTGGCTTTGTCTTGTCACCGTACACCATGGCCAGATGATGCGTGCCGCCGGCCCTGCTGTATTCGGCCAGGAAATCTTCGATTTTTATTTGCGGCTTTATCCAGCCCCGAACCGAATTCTTGAAATTGACATCGCTCACTTTTTCGACTGCAATTGTTGCCGTTATCAATGTGTAAGTGTTGTCTTTACCAGGGGCGATGTTTACCATCGTTGCCGTTCCGGATTTCAATCTCCCCGCGGCAAACAGCGGCGGATTTGTGTCCTCAATTGGAAAACCGCATTTCAAAAGCTCGGGTTTCCCGTCCAGCAGATTCAGATTGACTTCGCCCATGTGCGAGAGGAAAATCCGGTTTGATTTCCAGTCGGGGCAGAACATTTCCGTGAATGTCGTTTCAGGGTATGCCGACATCAGCGCACCTACAAGCGAAGCTGTCAAGACGTCCCCCTCGCCCGCATAGCCGATGCCAGTCGTCATAGCCTTGGACGCTTCGAGGAACGGCACTGTCGGCAGACCTGTGCCCTTTGCGCATTCCATGAAATTGGCGGAAAACGCGGTCAGCTTGTTTTCCTTGATCCAACTGCGGACGGCAATCCCGGCCCTGGCGGCATTGACGTGCTCGCCATCTTCAAACTTTCCAATCTTGAACATTTCAGAATTCTTTCGGATCTCAGTCTTTACAGACGATGAATTCCCCTGCGGCAAATATTCACCTATGCGGGTGAAGTCAAAAGGCAGTACCGTTATTCCGATTTCCTTTTTCATCCTTTCGAACGGTATAGAGAAATCCCCCATGCCCTTGAACGGGTTGCCTATCAGACCGGTGCGGGCATTGCGGAGCGAATTCGCCATGCTGACCGCCTCCAGCGCTTGGATTATCCTTTCGAAGACATCGGATTTCTGCCAATGCCCCGCCTCAACAATGAAATCCTTGCCGTTGCGCAGCAGCAGATTGCACAGGTCCTGCACACCGTGGATCCCATGGTTGAACATAATCCTGTCACTTGGAGTCTCGGGAGAAAACTCATAGTCCGGCGTCGTGTTGAAAATTATCAGGGGCAGCTTTGTGGCCTTCAGTTCCGTTGCAGATTCCAAGGAGGGCGAATATGCAAGGTGCATAGAGACAATCGCCTGCACTCCAGCAGCTTCAAACGCTTTTATTTCCTTTGCGAACTCCGCAGCCAATCTGCAAACCTGACCAGTGACAACATCAATTCCCCTTTTCTTGAATTCATTGGCGATAAGAGAAAGGAATCTCTCCATCTCCGGTCTCCTGTCACTGCAGTTCCTGTCATACAGTTCAAGGTAGTGCGGTAACAACCCTATTTTAATTTTCTTCATATTCCCAATATTCCTTTCGCGTTTGAGTAAAATATATTTTCAATATCCGTTTTCGACAGTCCGGTTTTCTCTGCGGCCTCCTTGAATGCGGCAATTTCCTCGTACATGAAAAAAGAAAGACGCTCGGCCTCTTCGCCGTCAACCTCCATCATGTTGGGATCTCCGGATACGTCCCCGTACAATCCGCGCGGAACCACATTGACATATATTCCGTCCCGCTCAATCCTTTTCATCCTCATTCTTGTTATCGGCATGTCGCTCCCGAAGAGAATGCGCTTCGGACCGACAGCCTTAATCAGCTCTTCAAAAACAAATGCATTCGTGTTTGCGGAAAAATCAAAAAACATTTTCCGTGTATTGGACAAAGCCTTAAAAGCGTCCCCTATATCGTCTTTGCAGTACGCCCTGCCGACATGCGCGACAATGAGTTTTATGTCGGGGTAGTCTTTTTCGATTTCAACCAACTGCCTGATGTTCAAGGGATCGGCAAGCCGCTTCTTTCTGGGCAGATGCAGCATCACTATCATCCCGAGTCGGTTCAATACCTTGAGATGTGTCTTCGGAAAAAAATCATATATGCATATCTCGTCGACCGGTATGTTTTCCGGCGCCAGGGACAGATAGCTTTTCGCGCCGTAAAAACCGCCGGAAATAATCTTTCTTTCAAGCATATCAGGTGCCCATGCCGGATCGGAGAATATGAGCGCAGGGATGTTCTTGCCCATTACCGACTTTTCGACAAATAAATTGTACGAGTCCAGCTCGCTTCTTTCCGGAAGACCTGCAAACACAAGCGGTGTCACATTTTTGTCGGGGAAAAGGATCTTATATGTTTCCTGAAGTTCCTCGACCGAACATTCATCGGCGACACGAGAAGGCCATGAAACATTTCTTGGTGACCCCACCCGGCTCTTCCCCTTTTTCCATATGTGCGTGTGCACGTCTACGATATTTCCGGGCAGGAAATCCCGGATCACATCGTCATAGAGACATCGATCCATGTCTTTGTATTCAAATAAGTTCTTCACCTGTAAACCTCTTTCTGATTGTTTTTCATTTAAATAAATTCAAAAGGAATTTATTTAAATGAAAAACTATAATATTCATCGTAAATTTTCTTATTGCGCCCCTCTGGCTCAATAGTCTTTGACTCAACTTTCAAGGTCATGAATCCATCTTTCTCGTTTTCAAAAATTCCCGCGCCCACTCCGGCCATCACCGCAGCACCGAGTGCGCCAGCGCATTGCCCTCCGGCAAGAATCAGAGGTATCCCCGTCACATCGGCTACGATCTGCGTCCATACCGGACTTTGCGACGGGCCGCCCGACATGACTATCCTGTTGAGTCTGTGCGCCCCGTCAGCGAACTTCTCTATTTTATTCCTAAGCATATACGCGGCGCTCTCCATGACGGCCCGGCAGAAATTCACATCGCCCATCAATCCCTCGTATGACGCCCGAGACCTTAAATCCACGAAAAGCCCTGCTGAACCGACAGGCGACTCTCCTGATTTCCTGTTGAAGAGCTCATACTTGTCATGCATGGACAAGTTTTTCCCGTCAAATATCCTGTTGACACAGAAATCAATTTCGGCTCCTATTTTAGGAATAGAGAAGATGGCACCCCACGGTCCTCCATTAAAAGACATGAAAGGATCAGCCAGCATCCCTTCATCTATTGCCGCCTCCCTGTCGAATACAGGATGGAAACCTACCCAGGAAGTCCCGGTAGATATAAGCAGGCTGTCAGGCTCGAACACGCCTGTCCCGATTGCCCCCGACGGGTGATCGAATGCTCCGGCGACCAGTTTCGTATTTCGGGAAAGACGTGTTTCATCCTGTGCATTTCGGCATATCTCACCGATGACTGCGCTTGAATGAACCAGTTTTGACATTGCTTTTTCCGGCATCCCGATGATGTCCAAAGACGACCTGTTCCATTTCAGTCCGAGTTGATCAAACATACATGTTGGAGTGGCGGAGGAATAGTCAATCGCCCAAATCTCCGAAAGACCATAGTTTATGTAGTCCAAGTCGGTGCAGAAACGGGCTTTTCTCCTGTAGGCATCCGGCATCTTCTCCCGTATCCATGCGAGATTCGCAAACGGAAACGATTTGAGAAAAGGCCAACCGGAAATCCTGTGAATATCCGACGTGTCCATCTTTTCAATAACTTCAACGCATTCTGCCGAAGCCCGATCATCCATCCAGCATATCGAATTCAAAAGAGGCTCGTTGTCTTTGTCGAGAAGAACCGTGCTTCCCCCTGCGCCTGATATTGCGACGGCAGCTACAGATCCTTTTGCAGAAATCCCGGCGACCAGTTTTCCGATCAGCAGGCGTATCTTCCGATAATGCTCCCCTATTGAAAACTCTATGTAATGTGGTTTTGGATATGAAAGTTCAGTGGACTGTTTTTCCTGGCAGACTATTTCACCCGCCGAGGAAATCATTACACCTTTAATAGAACTTGTGCCAACGTCTAGGCCTATGAGATATTCTTTCATGTTTATATAATTACACTCATTATGATTGATTCAAGCATAATTTGATAATTTTAATCATAAATTTCCTTGACATTCATATTTTCCTGCCCATATTTACGCTTACGGATAAATGGTTTATTGGATTGCCAAATTCTTGTGGCAATCAAATAAACCATAAAGAAAGTTAAACATTTCAGGAATTGGAAACGATGGGCAAGCATGAAAAGAGGACGGCGAAATTAATAGGGCTGCTCCAGAGTGCCGAAAGGCTGGATATTGCAACTGTAGTGAACACGTTGAAAATATCCGAGGCCACCGCACGCAGACTTTTCACATTGCTTGAAAATGAAGGGAAAGTGATAAGGATCCACGGCGGGGTCAGGCTGGCGCCAGAGCTTGAATATGATTATTCATTCAGAATGCTAGCATCCCGCAGAAAAGAACAGAAAACGGCCATCGGAGAAGCGGCGACCGACCTAGTCGGCAACGCTGACAGACTGTTTCTCGACTCCGGCACAACAATCCTGCGCTTTGCCGAAGCACTATCCCGAAAAATCCGAGCCGGTGACCTCAAAGGCATATCAGTCGTCACAAACTCACTCTCCTACATCGAAACGCTGTCCGACTGCTGCAAGGTCATTCTGACAGGCGGCGAAATCCGTACAGAACGCAGGGATGTCTGCGGAAGTATCGCCGAAAAAAATCTTTTACAATATCATTTCGACAAGGTCTTCCTAGGCGCTGACGCAATAAATCTGAAAACCGGTTTTATGACTTCAGACGAGAAGACTGCGGAAATATGTAGGATTGCCATAAAGAATTCAGACCAGGCATTCGTCCTCGCCGATTCGGAAAAGTTCAACAGAAAATCCTTCGTAAGTTATGCCGAGATAGACAACATAAGGGAAATAATCACCGACGGAAATCTTGATAAGAAGACAAGGACATCCTTTGAGAAGAAAGGCGTGAAGATAAGAAGTTCAAAAGTGCGAAAATTCGAAAGTGCAGTCCACTAATTTCACAAATTAGCACGAATAATTCCTATATGGTAAAATAGGGAATTAAGTTGGGGTTCAAACTTTAGTTTGTCTTGATGATTATTATGGGTTTTGAAATACACAAATCTGAAATTAATAAAGGGAAGACATATCCATGAAAAAAATCATTAAAGTTGGTGTTGTGGGCGTTGGGCGCGGACAGAGCTTCGCCTCTGGCGCTACGGATCTTGTAGGAATGAAACTGGTGGCGCTATGCGATACATGGGAGGAGAAGTTAGAGGAAGTCGGCAAAAAATACGATGTCACAACTTACACAGACTACGACAAATTCCTAGAACACGACATGGATGCTGTCGTTCTCGCCAACTATTTCCATGAACATGCACCCTTTGCCATTAAGGCGCTAACAGCAGATAAACATGTCATGAGCGAGTGTGCCGCATGTCACACTATGGCTGAAGGTGTGGCTCTGGCTCGAGCTGTCGAACGCTCGAAAAAGATCTACATGTTCGCGGAGAACTACCCCTATGCCGCCTACAACCAGGAAATGCGCCGACTCTACCACGAGGGGCGGGTCGGCAAATTTGTCTACGGGGAAGGCGAGTACGTCCACCCAGATCCTGCGGAAGTCAAGCTTGCCCGCAGTTGCGGATACAATCATTGGCGCAACTGGAGTCCATGGGTCTACTACTGCACTCACGCCATCGCTCCGGTGATGTTCATAACCGACACCCGGCCAGTTTCTGTCAGCGCATTTGTAGTTCCCTATGATTTCGACGATCCCACCAACGTCATGACGGTACAACGTAGCGATACCGGCGCCACACTAATGCTGAAGATGGACAATGGTGCAATAGTAAAAGCTTTGCAAGGCTTCTTCCGAGGCCATGGGAACTTCGTCAGGATTCACGGAAACCGAGGGTTGATGGAAAATTGCCGGACAGGAGACAGATCGCAACTGCGTGTATGGCGCGAGTCTTGGGAAAAGAATACCGGAGAGCCAGTCGAGCAAATTTATAAGCCCGACTTTCCTGCACATCATGACTTAGCGATGAAAGCCGGACATGGTGGTGGCGACTTTTTCACAAATCTCCATTTTGCCGAGGCGATCCGATGCGGGAAGCAACCATATCTGGATGTGTACCGCGGGCTTGCCATGTCAATGTGCGGCATCCAAGGTTGGCGGTCGGCACTAGCCGACGGTGCCCCTATGCTGGTTCCAGATTTCCGGAAGGAAGCGATCAGAAAAAAATACGAAAACGACGAGTTCTCTCCGAATCCGTTAAAGCCCGGCCACGTGCCTTCCAGCATTCTGGGGGAAATCAAGCCCAGTGCGAAAGCGATGGCCCTAGCACGGAAAGTATGGAAGGAAAAGGGATACAAGGGGAAATAAAAATGAAAAAAACATCAAAACTCAATCTCGGGATCGTCGGCGCATGCGGGCGCGGCGCCAGTTTTAAGTCGGCATGTGATGCGCTGGGCAATATCACAGTTCACGCAATCTGCGATATCAATGAAAAGGAATTAACCGCCGCCCGTGAGCGGCTCGGTGCCCGCGAGCAATATGCGGATTTCGCAGAAATGCTGAAGAAATCGGAAGTGGATGCCGTTATCATAGGCACTCCCATGCATTTCCATGTGCCGCAGGCGCTAGCCGCCCTTGAACGAGATATCCACGTCTTGTCGGAAGTAACCGCAGGCATATCTATCGCAGAATGTCGCCAGCTTGTCGCCGCCTGCAAAAAAAGTCGTGCAACCTACATGATGGCTGAGAACTACACCTATATGCAAGAGAATGTCATGGTGCGCGAGATGGTCAGACGTGGCCTTTTCGGGAAGACTTACTATGCCGAAGGCGAATATATTCACGAGCTCAAGAGCTTGAATGAAATAACAGTATGGCGGCGTAAATGGCAAACCGGCATAAACGGTATCACCTACGGTACGCATAGTCTTGGTCCAATCCTGCAATGGATGCCTGGAGACCGCGTAGTGTCCGTTTGCGGCGCAGGTTCAGGTCATCACTACAAGGATCCTAGCGGAAAAAATTACGAGAAAGAAGATTCATGCGTAATGCTATGCAAAATGGCTTCCGGCGGCCTTGTCAAAATTAGGTTGGACATGCTCTCCGATCGTCCGCACTCCATGACAAATTACCAGCTTCAGGGAACTGATGCTTCTTATGAATCCGCCCGGGCAAGCGGCGAGAAAAACCGTATCTGGCTACGCGACCGATGCAAGGATATGCATTCTTGGATGGACTTGGATGACTTGAAGGACGAATTCCTTCCGGATTTCTGGAAGGAGAACATGGAACGCGGCAAAGCGGCGGGACACGGTGGCGGAGATTTCTTTGAAATTCTGGATTTCGTTGATGCAATAGAGGGCAAGCGTCCAAATCCGATAGGCATCCACGAGGCGATGGACATGACAGTTCCGGGTCTGGTAAGTCAGCAATCGATCGCACATGGATCAGCATGGCTGCCGGTGCCGGATTCGAGGAATTGGTGAAGCAAGAAGAAAAATTTTCCGGGACGGAAAATTTAACTCTTAAGGGAATCATGAAAGGAAAAACTGAAATGAAAATTAAAAACATTAGCTTGTCCCTACAGGATCTGCTTGGAAGCGAATACGTCAACGCCGTATGCGAGTCCAGAGCTTTTCTTGAAAACAGAAATAAAAAAGAACTTTTGGATATTGCAACTGAGAAGATCGAATTCTGGCCGGATTCCTTTTCAAAGCGCGCTGACGAACTGCTGGAATTTGTTGGAAAGAAAATCTGCACAGGAATGAGAAATTCCTCGGCCGGTGCCGCCTCCGCATCATTTCAAAAAAACACAAACACAAAAATGGCTCCACTGTCCGGCTTGGGATTTATAAGGGTCGGGGAGGACGGCAGAGCATATCTCATGTCCAAAAGCGAACACTACCACGCATCACTCGGACATAATTTCCCGGGATACAAACTCATAGACAATGCCAGAAAACTTGGAATCCTGAATGCGACGCATAACAACACCAGGGGCCATATCACAAGACTGGCCGAAGAAGAACTCGTGAGGATCGCAAATGGCATACGGAAGGGCGACAGGAAACAACTTGACTCGGTGCTGAATTCGCAAAAAACACATTGCCTTAACAAGGTGATAAATCTTGAAACGGGAAGCCTCGCGGTCGAAGCCGCACTCAAAATGATGCTGGCACGTTTCTACAGACTTGACAAAACATACGCTCCGCCCAAACATGAAGGAAAAATCCCGGTGTTCCTAGTCATGGGCGACAACGAAGGAGGAAAGGTCGCAAACTATCACGGCACAACCATAATCACCCAGACGCTTCGTGGAATGTGGCCGGAACTTTACGATACTCTCGAATCAAACAATATCTACCGCGTCGCAACTGTAAAAATAAATGACATCGGCAACTTCAGTGATACAGTAAAGGAGTTTGATAACGGCAAATATAAAGTAGCCGGTTTCTTCCATGAGATAATACTGATGAATTACGGCGGAATAAAACTTACTGAGGCTTTTCTGAAGGAGGCATATGAAATCTGCGATGCCAATGACATACCGACTATTGTTGACGAAATCCAATCGTGTATCTGGTCGCCGGAACTTTTCCAGTTCAGGGAATACGGCCTGCACCCTGATTTCGTCTCTATTGGAAAAGGATTCCCCGGCGGCGAATATCCAGCATCGAAAATCCTCGCATCGTCGCACATGGACAATCTGAACCAGTTCGGCGCACTGGTCACAAACGGCCAGGAGGAACTGGCGTCACTCGCATATTTAATCACCATGGCTTTCGCAGAGGCGAACAGTGAATACACTAGGGAAGTCGGAAATTACTACGAAAAGAAAATAAAGGAGCTCGGAGAAAAACATCCCGAAAAAATAAGCATGACAGAAGGCAAGGCGCATCTTTCGACAATCTTCTTCCATTCGCCCGAGAGTTGCACAAAGTTCGTGAAGTTCCTGCTTGACGGATGCATTGACGTCAGCGCCCAGACATATAAGGCGCAGTGTCCCCCTGCGGCCCTGACAAAAATTCCGCTGGTGTCTTCCTTCAAGATGGTTGATTTCCTAATTGATAAATTCGAAGAGGCGCTGAAGAGCACATGAAGAACGGTTTACCTGCGTGCCGGTTGTTCAGCCGGTTCCTCCAAGGGTGTCCAAGGCAGTCATTCCAGCAAACCTGCGGGCGTTGGCGAAGAACAGGGAACTGGTCAAGGCGACAAGAAGGCTGTGGGTCAAGACGGTCAGGTCGGCCAGCATCAAGGCCCTCCACCACCAGATAAAGTCGCAGCGAAGATGATCGAGAATTTCTCATCAGACAAAAAGGGTTTGAAACAGAATGAGCTGGCAAAGGCGCTTTAAGATCTTCATGCAAAACGCAGCCAACAGCAAGGCGGCTAGGGGCAACAGGGTAACAGCGGTGGCAAGGGTTCGTCTGCGGAAGGCTCAAACAGCCAGCTGTAAGAATCGTGAAAAATTTCCTT
>CAMCYE010000056.1 GCA_945883805.1 Victivallis vadensis
TACCCTGGAATTATAAAGACGGTAATCTTGTTGGAGTTCACGGCTTTAGCGTGTCTTGATTGAATTTTGAATTACCATTGGATATTCCTTGTTGGATATTGGATATTGAAATTCCTTAACATTAAATTAGGCGGCCAAAGCGCCGCAACGTTTAGGAAGGCCGTCATATTGGCGGCTCCTAAGATGCCGGCAGGATGCCAGCGATCCCAAAAAACAAAAAGGAAGTATTACATGAACAAATTTTTATTATCGACAGCCGTTGTTTTTTCCATGGCCTGCGCTTCTTTTGCTGTGGAGCTTGTGAAGGATGGAAAGGCTACGTCCGAAATAGTCATTCCGAAGGACGCCAATCCGATAGTGAAGACGGCTGCAGTGGAATTTCAGGGCATCATCGCAAAGATGTCAGGTGCAAAGCTCGATATCGTGGACGAGCCGACCGGCAAGGTCAAGGGCAAGGTCTGGTTCGGTGAAAACGAGATGACGAAGAAGCTCGGATTAGACCTGAAAGATGTAAAATACGACGGATACAAGATAATCGTCAAGGGCGACGACATCATCGCGGCCGGTGTTGACATCGAATGGTATAAATACTACGGCTTTAGCGAAGACAACCTCTATAGGGTAGAAGACAAATGGCTGAAGCACACTGGCGGACACAAATGGCGTTCTCCGATGTTCATGGAGGGCCTCTACAACCAGTGCCGCGAAAAGGATAAGTCGAAACTACTTGGGTTTCACGACGGCATTGATTCCACCGGCACCATTT
The DNA here is from genome assembly GCA_945883805.1 of Victivallis vadensis. Lineage (GTDB taxonomy): Bacteria > Verrucomicrobiota > Lentisphaeria > Victivallales > GWF2-50-93 > GWF2-50-93. Next base: position 767 of record CAMCYE010000056.1, read on the forward strand.
TCGCCGCCTACGCATTGCTCGAACAACTCGGGTTCCGCTGGTACATGCCCTTCGCCGACATCGGTCAGGTCATTCCCGAGAAGAAGGATATTGCCGTTGCCGACCAGAACATCAAGAGCGAACCTGCGTTCCGTTACCGCAACTGGAGCCACTGGCGCGGCTGTCGCGATGAAGCCATGTGGTTCAAGTCGATGGGCAGCGGGATGAGCGAATTCATATTCTTCTATCATGCAGCAGGCCGAATCCTCGACGGCAAAGAAGACCCGGAGTGCGCCGGAAAGGTCAATGGCAAAGCCGATTTCCACGCGCCGAAACTCTCCGGCGAAAAGTTCCGGTCGACGTTCATGCAGTATCTTGAATATGCCAATGCATTCTATCCGGAAATGCTCCCCTACGTCAGTTTCAATCAGCCGGACGGATGGAGCACCATAGACGATGAGGATATCGCGAACGGGTGGGACAAGCTGAAGGAGCGCGGCAACGAAGGGCGTTACAGTGACTACGCATGGGATTTCAATATGAACATGCTCGAGCGCTATAACAAGAAATATCCCGGGAACAAACAACGCAAGGCCTTTTACGCCTACTCAGGTACGGTAGGTGTTCCCTCACAGCTCAAAGGCAAGTTCATCCCGGACGATATGACCTGCGTTTTCACAAACACAACGGCCTACGACCACCTTAATCCGCAGTTTTCCGGTATCATGAAGGAATGGTTTAAGTGCGTCAAGAAGCCGGAACAATTCATTTACTACGACTATCTTTATGACCGCGGCCCACACCGCAATTATCCGCCGACCCCTTACATATTCACGGAAAACCTGAAGCAGCTTTTCAAAAACGTCACACCCGACAAATGTCAGGGATTCCTGATCGAATACGACGGTCCATTGGGCGGCATGGCAGGAAAGGAAAACCGCAACACCAACATAGGCTGCCCGGCGGAGTTACACCTCATGATGTATATCTACTCGAAGCTGATGTGGGATCCGAAGGTGGACGTGGACAAGCTTCTTGCCGAATACTATACGCTCTACTACGGTCCAGCCTCAGAAGAGATGAAGGCTCTCGACAAGTTCGGCGAAGAAATATGGATGAGAAAATCCCCGCGCCGCGTAACGGCCGCCGCCGGAAACATCAGGGAGGAAGACGTAACGAAGCTCTTTGACATACTTGGCAAGGCCCGTGCAAAAGTCAAGCCTGACAGCATCTATGCGAAAAGACTCGACCGCCTCGCATACGAGATGGAGCCGCTCAAAAAGCTGTTCGCAAACCTCCAGCGCAAAGGGCCGACCATCCAGGCCGGACGCATTGGCGAAAACATCAAGTGTGACGGCGACCTTTCCAAAGACTTCTGGAAGAACGTATTATTCACTCCGCTGAAGGACATGTATACGGGGGATAAGCCGACACATGTCTCCACCTCCGCCGCGTTCCGCTGTACGCCGACCGCCTTTTACATCGCCATAGAGTGCCGCGAGCCTAAAATGGATGCCCTGCATTCCCGCACAAAGACGCGCGACGACTCTGGCATCTGGGCCGACGATTTCGTGGAAATACGCTTGGAGACTCCGAACGGGCGCATGCCTGTCATAAACGTGAACCCGGAGGGGGCAATATTCGATCAGGATTCCACTGATCCGAACGTGGCCAATCTGCCGGAGTTCTACAGTGTTAGTGACTATGCCGTGAAGAAATATGCCGACAGGTGGTGTATCGAGATCAGGATTGACTACGCTTCGCTCGGAGCACTTATCCCCAACGTCTCGGCGCCGTGGGGCATACAGATATCGCATCAGCGTCTTGCCGGAAGTAAGCCTGAACTCTACCAGCTTTCACCGACAGGCAAGGCTTTCAATAAAGGTTTCGAGATGATGGCAAACATCACTACGAACAAATAACAGGAGGGACAATACAATGACAAAAGCATCCATAATGTGCATCGGGGCACATGCCGACGACATTGAGTTCTGGGTCGGCGGCACATGCCTGAAGTATCTTGACAGGGGGTATGAAATAGACTATGTCATGTCTACGAACAACATGTCAGGACAGTTCCACATAGTCGAAAAAGACAAGAGTGTCACACGCAAGGAGGCTGAACCGGCGCTCATGGAGCCTATCCGCAAACGCGAAGCCGCGGCAGGGGCGGCAATGCTCAAAACGGTTCCGGTTCATCTCGACCATCCGCAGCGCCATTACACCGGGTCGGACATGAAGAAGGTGCTGGAAGGCTATGGTGTCCCGGCACCGAAGGGGGCGACGCTCGGGCGTCCCAGCATCATGGTTTCATACGACGATCCGAAATCAGTGGACCGTGTGAAAGACCTCATACTCGAACGGGCCCCGGAAGCTGTGTTGACGCATAATTTAATAACAGAATCGCCGGAACATTATGCCACGGCAATGCTTATCCTCCGCGGATACAGGAAGGCGCTAAAGGCCGGATACGCCGGCCCATTGCTTTTCTGGAACGAGTTCTGTCAGAGCACTGAGCTCGACATGTCGTTTTTCATATGGAATTCCTTCATTGACATTTCGGGGCTGAGACAGAGGCAGTTCGATCTGATCCGCTGCCACATCACGATGGTGCCTTTCCCGGAAAGGATGGACTATCTCGACTTCACAAGATATGCAGGGGTGAAGGATGCTGAGCTGTTCAAGTTCGCAAGCCCCGTCCGCGATTTCAAACCGTCCGGCGACTTCACGGATGAAATTAAGCGGAACCTGATGACGCAGAAGTGAATTATATTAATTGAACAGGAAAAAATTAGACAGGATAACCCGCCTTCGATTCCAAGTCTACGGCGCGGCATGCAGGATAAATTGGAGTTGAATACTAAGAGCACGTCAGCGGAGTGACGTGGCTACAGTAAATTCAAACTATAGCCGCGTCACTCTGCTGACGCGTTCTTTTCTTGATGGATGCAGACAGGGATGAATATCCTTGTAATCCAGTAAATCCTGTCAATAAAATCTTAAACTCCGGCAAAGCCGGTTAAGTAAAAAAAGGAGCTTGATATGTCAGGCAAAAAGAGCAATCATAAAAACGACCTGACCATGGCGATAGACTATTGTGACATGATTGCTTTTCTCGACGGGGTTTTTGATGAGGAACCGATAAACCGGTTGTTTGGCGAATATGCCGAAAGGGGAATCACGGCAGTCCAGTGGCGCGTATCCGTATTCGGCAAACTGCTTTACCGCTCCAAGCTCGGCGACATGTACACAGCCGAACCGTTCGGGGCCGACGATGTTCCGGGTTATGCCGACACTATTAGGGAATCTTTTTACAAAACGAAAACGTTAATGGAGAAGATGGATCCGATGGAGGTCGCCTCCCGACTGTGTCGCAAACACGGAATCAGGTTTTATCCATGGCTTACGATTTACGACGATGCCGGTTTTCACCGCATGACTTGGAGCAATCTGATTCGAAAGCATCCTGAATATTGCTGGAAAGAATTTGACAAGGATGTTTATTTTCACGGTACAACCTCTTATGCCTATCCGGAAGTGGTCGAATATCGTCTGGCGCAGATCAAGGAAATGCTGGAGTACGGGTGCGATGGCGTTTACCTTTGCACCCGCAGCCACAGCCGTCCTCCCGGATGGACAGATGAATATATGAAATTCCTCCTCACCCATGCAAATGCAGAATGGCCGAAAACCCCCGCCAGCCGAAAGCTGAGCGAAATGTTTGCCGCCTGCAAAGACCGTTTCGGATTCGATCCGCCGGCAGTGGAGGCTTACCGGAACAAAACCGGACTTGACCCGCAGCCTGACGATGTCAATTGGTGGAAGTTCCGTGGCGGCTACTTGGTTGATTTCCTAAAGAAAGCAAAAACGCTGGCAACCCGGTTCAAGAGTGAAATATGCTTCGGCCCATATCACGAAACCGGAATGTATCCGAAGGAATTCTTTGACTGGAAGCGCATGCTGGATGAAAAGATAGTGGATGAAATACATTTTGGAGCCACTGATAATTTCTGCGGCAGCGCCGAGGTGGATGTCGAATACCCGTGGCTATTCAATACTCCGGGCCGTAAAAGCTATTTCCATACCGTCAAAAGTGCGAAAAGCGCAGCAGACCATATAAAGGGTTTTGACGCTTCCGGGAACGCGCAGTTCCTGAACCGCTTCGACGGCATCACTGTCTTTGAAGCATATATTCTCGTATTGCATCCGGAACTCTGGCAGTTTGTAGAACACCTCAGGAAAACAGCTTCGAAAACATCTTAGTTGAACGAGTCAATTGCAAAACTCAAGGAACGGCTCGGACAAGCCTCGCCCTCTATCCGCCGTGGCGGATTATTATGGAGGGTTTTGCTTGTCAAAACCGTAGTTTTTTACAATCGTCTCGGTAGAACAATAAAAGAAACAATAAAAATGGAGGAAGAGTTATGAGTAATGTTAAGTTTAAAGGAATTATGCCGGCCATTGTCAGCCCGTTGAATGAAGACGGCTCCGTAAAGGAAAAAAGTTTGAGAAAGCTTATTGACTGGCAGCTGAAAGCCGGATGCAAGGGCTTTTATGTCTGCGGGGCAACCGGCGAAGGGACTGTAATGAAGCCTGATTCAAGGAAAGCAATGTCTGAAATAGCTGTAGACGAAGCGCGGGGGAGGGGATGCGTAATATCCCATATAGGCGCGATTGATTTAAGAACCGCACAGGATTTGGCGCGGCATGCTTCCGATGTCGGGGTGGATGCCATTTCTTCGGTCCCGCCTTTTTTCTACGGTTACGGCGAACGTGAAATCTATCAGTACTACCAGGCATTGTCCGATTCGTCCGATGTCCCGATGCTGATGTATGCGTCGCCATTGTCGGGAACAGTCATAAAAGCGGAAATGGTTGAAAAAATAATGGGCATCAGGAATATGATCGGGTTGAAATGGACCAGCTACGATTATTATGAAATGAGAAAAATAAAAGAGTTGAACGGCGGGGATATAAATGTCATCAACGGTCCGGATGAAACTCTCCTGTGCGGCCTTGTCATGGGGGCGGATGGCGGAATAGGGGCGACATACAACCCGATGCCAAAGGTTTTCGTGAAAATATATGAGAGCTTCATGTCCGGAAATATCGTGGCGGCTCAGGAAGCCCAGTTCAAGGCGAACAAGGTGATAAAAATATTGCTCAGGCATGGTGTCTTGAACGGCGTGAAAGACATGTTGGAAATGATAGGGATTGATATGGGATATTGCACATATCCCCTGAAAAGGTTTACCGCATCAGAACAGGAAATATTCAGGGCGGAACTCAAGACCTTGAGATTTGAGGAGGAGTATCTGTAGAAAACAAAAAAAACAGTCTGGAAGACTGACGTCCGCACCGAATGATTAAAAAATACAACTGCTTTAATTAAAGATGCAACCGGTTTTCTTTGAACACGATATTCCTCTGTGATATAATCATCTGTTATGAAATAATAACTCTGAATTTTTCTCTGTTGAAGAACGCACCGTTGTCGCGCTTGATGGGGCAGCCAGAGTATGGCGTTTTCGACCTGTCCCCCATAGCTTTAGCGACGGAGGATGAAAACGCCTCTTGAGCCAGTTTCATCGAAACTGGCATACTTGAGACATCGACAAGAGCTTTTATATAACTTTTCGTAATAGACTAAATAGAGGAGTCGTAAGTATGGGCGGCAGGGCTAAAATAGTTATGATGGGCGGCGGCAGTTACAACTGGTCTCCGCGAATCATCTGCGACATGATGCTGGAGCCGGTCTTGAAGGGGAGTGAAGTTTTCCTTTTGGATCCGGATTTGGCAGCAGCCGGGGAAGTCAAGGATGCATGTTGTAAAATGAACGAGACACTGGGCTCGGGATTCAGTTTTGTTGCGACCAGCAGCGAGAAAGAAGCTTTTTCCGGAGCCGACTTCGTGGTGATAGCCATATCAACCGGCGGACTGGGCACTATGGCCCATGACCTGAAGATTCCGGAAAAGTACCGGATTTACCAGACGGTGGGGGACACGTCAGGCCCAGGAGGCTGGAACAGGACACTTCGAAATGTCCCTGTATTCGCCGAAGCTGCACGCAAAATCGAAAAACTTGCACCTGCCGCCATCATTCTTAATTATACCAATCCGATGGCGACGCTGACCGGGACATTTTATGAAGTGAGCAATCTCAGAACGGTCGGGCTTTGCCACGGGATTTTCTCCACATTAAAATTGCTGGAAAAAATCTTCGACGTCAAAGAGGAGGATATTTCCCTCTGTTATGGCGGCGTGAACCATTTTTTCTGGGTCACGGATTTCACGGTGAAAGGCGAACCCGGTTATCCGCTGCTTGCGGAAAAACTAAAGAACAGGAAAATCAACGACTTCCTCAGCAACGGCGAAAAAGACCTGGCCGGAATGCTTAAACATCGAAGCACACTCTGTAATTTCTTCTACCGCAAATATGGCATGTTGACTTATATTGAGGACAGGCACACCTGCGAATTCGTTTCAGGCTATCTCAATAATGATGAGGACTGTCTGAAAAGTTTTGATCTTGTCCGTACTACCGTTGAAGAAAGGGCTGCGAAATGCGCAAATGTACGCAGGATAACGGCGGAACTGGCATCCGGAAAACGTAAACCGTTCGAGAGGAGCAGGGAAACTGCGGTGGACATAATTAAGGCGTTCATCAGCAACAAGCCGTTTGTAGATGTGGTCAACCTTCCGAATATCGGACAGATAGACAATCTGCCGCGCGGTGCGGTCGTTGAAACCATGGGGCTTGTCGATTCGCGCGGGTTCACCCCCCTTGCGATAGGCAAACTACCCGGGAGTATATTGCCATTAGTTGAGGTTCACTGCCATGTGGAACAGATGACAATGCGGGCGGCGCTGACCGGAGACAGGGCTTTGGCTTTACAGGCGCTTCGCCTTGATCCGCTCTGCTCGCACCTCTCTGCGGAAGATGTCAATGCCATGGGCAGTGAATTGATGGCTGCCACCGCGGAATGGCTGCCGCAGTTTCATGGAAGGCGGTAAAAATGAAAGAGATCAGAGTAACCAGGGCGCGGAAGATATTTTCAAACGGGGTGCATAACGCGTTTACCTCCATCGTGCGATTCGGAGGGAAATCTTATGTGGCCTTCCGATCCGCGACCGTTCACGCATCGTGTGACGGCAAAATTCTTGTTATCAGTTCCGAGGACGGCAACAAGTGGGATGTAGCCACCGTGATCGAGAAAGCGGGATTGGATTTGCGGGATCCGAAACTCACCGTGTTTAAAAATAAAATCTTCCTGAGCTTTTTCGTCCGCAGGCCGCAGGATTATGTCATTCAAAGCTTCATGGTGTCGTCAAAGGACGGGAAAGAATACAGTGAACCACAAGAGATCCAAGGCATGCCCTTGATTTGGGGCATTGCGGCGCGAGGGGAATGTCTATACGGGACAGGCTACAAAAGGGAGGAGGACAATTGTTACCACTCATATTTGTTCAAGAGCGCTGACGGCGTGAACTGGGAGAAACTCCTCGCTTTTCCCAGCCCCGGCAATGAGACCGCGATCGATTTCGACAAAGATGGCACCTTATGGGCGCTGGTCAGGGATGACCAACGCGGACAGGTTCCGGCGCTATGCAAGATAAGTTCGCCATATAGCGCGATCGAATCAATCAGGCATCTGCCCATTAAAATCGGAGGTCCGATGATAAAGCGCTTCAACGGCGCATCCGTCATCATAGCGCGGTGCTGGAGTCAGGATGATGCCAGAGAGCAGCGGTATAATACGCGTGCCGATATTTTTATTCTGGAAGATTTCAAAGAACTCCGCCACGTCCGACCGTTGCCCAGCGGCGGCGACTGCTCTTACGCATCCTGGGCTGATATCGGAGAGGGGAAAGCCCTGGTATCCTATTATTCGTCGCATGAACACAGTATGGACGCTCCCTGTCGAGATGATAAATCAGATGAAAAAGATGTGGCGAGCTCGGAACATAATACCGCGTCGGATATTTATCTGGCGGATATATCGTATAAAAATTAAATATACGTATAGGAAATTGTATTTTAGACAGGATAACAGGATTTACTGGATTGAAACGTAAAGAGAACGGAAACAGCCCAGTCATCCGACGGGGTGTAGCAAGTGCCGTTACTACAGTCCGCCTAGGCGGATAGCCGCGTCACTTTTACCCCGTCGGATGACTGGGGCGGTTGACGCGTTCTTTTCTAGATGAATGCAATTTGCTTTAAATATCTTTGGAATCCTGTTATCCTGTCTAAATATCTTAAGTTACGGCAAAGCCGGCTAAGTCCATAATTCATCTTAAAGAGCAGCGTAATGAAGAAATTGATCTCGTCAGTATTAATCGTATTTGCCTTGGCATATATCAGCAGTGCGGTGGAACTGGTCAAGGATGGAAAGGCCGTCTCCGAGATCGTAATCCCGGGAGATTCTTCACTGTGCGTCAAAGCCGCAGCGGGAGAATTGCAGCGCCGCCTTGCGGAAATGTCCGGCGCGAAACTTCCAATCGTGGATAAAGTTTCTCCTGATGTCAAAAACCAGGTCTATGTCGGCGAAAGCGAATACACCCGAAACCTCGGCGTTAAACTGGATGACATCAAATTTGACGGTTTCAAAATAGTCGCTGACAAGAATTATGTTGTCCTCGCCGGCAAAGATATTTATCTTTTTGAAAAATACCTTGCCAAATTTGCCAATGTACCTAGGAGTGCCCGCAATAAGGCGTGGGAGGAATTCAAAGGGCATTGACATCAAGGGCGAAAATATTCGCATCCCAGGAAAAAGGGGCAGAGGCGTTGTCCGACCTTGAGAAACTTGCAAAAATTGAAGTTAAAGATGCGTATTGGCTTTGTGCAATCCAGTTATGGTATGGGCAGATTTATGAAATAATCGGGAAAAACACCGAGGCGCTGGAGAGTTACCGCAAGGCAACCGCAATTGAGAAGGCCCCAGTTGATATGATTAAAGAAGCGAATCAGAGAATCACAGATCTTGAAAAGAAGACTGGCAAATAAACATTAGGAAGGATGATATGCAAAAGAAGAAGGCTATTTGGTGGTTTTTTCCCTCTTTATTGGAACCCTGCGACGGGCCATGGGGGAAACTGATTGATTTCGGACATGACCCTGTGCTTACATGGAAGGCCATCATTGACTGGGCGGCGAAATTGAAAGTGAATTATCTGATTCCGGGAATTGAACCGTATGCGAGCGATCGCGTTTACAATCAATGGGGATTTCACTATGTCTGCCATTTTCCGGACGATCCGTCCGCACGCTGTTTCGATGACGAGACAATTCGGCGGAATATCGCCACAGTCCGCGCCATTGCTGCGTATGGTCGGGAGAGGAACGTCGGCATCATGTTCCACCACTACAACTTGATGGCGCCGGAACGCTGGGTGCAGGCACATCCCAAACTGCAAGCCAAGTACGAGGCCGTCCACGATCCGGTATGGGGACACTGTTCCCACAATGACCGCTTGGGAAACCTGGTGTCGAACATTTGCTGGAACGATCCGGAGTACAAGGACTTCATGAAGCGTTGCTGGAATGAGGTATTCGTCAACATTCCGGAACTGTCCGGTGCGATGATCACAGCCGGGGAATTCAGCCACTGCGGTTGCGATAAGTGTACTGGAGGCACCCCCGTCTATGTATTGCAGGATAATGACAGTCCCGAGGAGGCGGCCCGTGGCGCGGCGGCAAAGAAAATCAGCGACGAGAAACGCGGTGACATGGCTATAGATCTGATCCGTACGTTCACGGGTGTTCTGGACAAACTGGGTAAAGAAGTCATTGTGCGCACCTGGTTCATGGCCGGATGGGTGAACCGTCTGCCAAAAGGTATTGACTACGCCACCAAATACTCCCTCTTTGACGCCTGTTGGGGCGGGCCGGACCCTGTCATCCATAAATGGCTGGAGGCAGGACATAAGATGTGGGAGACCGTGGCAATTGAAGCCGAAAACTGCGGACCGATCCTGTGGCACGACGAAGACTGGAACAAGCTGACCGCAGAGCGTAATAACGCGCTAGATATCCAGGGATGCATCATACACATCAATGTACAGTGGGGCCATACTGGCCACATTGCCTCGTTCACAGCCTCACGCAACATCACCCGTATGCTGGAAGGCTTGGAACAACCGGTTAAGGCTAAATCTTCAGAAAAAGAGTTCTGCAAGTTTTTTGGTGCCGACTCAGGAGCGCAGATCTTTCGCGCCGTGAAACTGATTGCAACGTTCCCATTGCATATGACGAGCACTGTTCACCTGGCGCGCGAAGGATTCTCTTTCGGGATGCCGCCGTGGTTCGACGGTAACTGGCGCTGGCCTGGCGTATTGGGGAGCCCCCGATACCAGCCTGAGCCCTGGGCGAATCCCGATGGCCTCACCACCATATATGAGCTGATCCAGTCGGTAATCTCCAAGCCGGAAACATATCGTAAGATTATAGAATCCCCCAGCGGGAATGCGATCAGCCGCTGTGACGAGATTGCACAATGGTGTTTGGAGGCCCAGGGGATTCTTGAAAGTTGTCCTGTACCCCATTCGCCCCAGGGTTGCAGCGAACTGCGCGCCCTTATCGCATCTGCGAATATCGCAAAACTGGCCGCTTGTGAGTATGCTGCTGTCCTGCGTGCACGTGTGGCTTGGGAGGCGGTCAAGCAGATGGCGGCGGGAACGCCAGAGTCCCACGCCGCTCGGGAGATTGCGTCAAACTGGTACGAAAAAGCGGTTGAAGCCTTGAGCTGTCAGATTCCATGGACCATGGAAATCGCGAAGATTTATCCGGATACGATGCACCATGTGGTGGAATCTCATGAAACGTTCAACCGTTTTACAATGGCCACCCGATTGCGTATCCGTCGCGAGGAGCTGAATCGTATCCGCACGGTTGCCGGTCCGGACTGGCAGAAAGAGATGACAGTTGAATTTTGGCCGCACCTGCCGCATACTATAGGCAGTGGAGCAAAACGGTAAGCAAAGAAATGAACATCGAACATTCAACTTCGAACTTCCAACATCGAATGGGGGAAGTAATCGGTAATCAGTGATCTGTTTAGCAGACGACTGAAGACTAGCGACTGGCGACCAGAATAATTAGTTGGAGTTCACAGCTTCAGCGTGTCCTATTCTTAAAATTGGATTTCGCATTTGTTTCGGATTTCGACCGTGTCCCTCGTAGCCCCTTGGGCGAAGTGGGATATTCGAATTTCGGATTTTCTTTAACATACGGAGACTTTCATGAGTACAGGAAATTTGAATCTTAAAACAGCGTGGGGGCCTTTCTCCCCTACCTATCTGGGAATCTCACACATTTTGGACGCGTCAAGCGGTTCCATGGCCGATATTGCGATGTTCGCAGGACGGAGTGAACCATTATCGGTCGTTCTGCCGGACAGTGCTTTTGACTATATGCAGAACATGAAGACCGGCGAGCGTCGTGCGGATGTAGGCGCAGTCCCTGAAGAAGTGGCGACGGATTATTCATCGTACTCCATGAGATATTTCCTGGACGGCGATACCGCATTGGCTCGGTTCAAAGTTGAGAGCGAAGAGCGGATGCGTTGCGAGATTACCTTTAAGAATTCCTCGGACGAGGAAAGGAAATACTTCTATGGACTTGGGCTGATCGTGGCGGATCCGCGCAGAAAAGTCCGATTGAAAGAATCCTTGCGTCCGTGGTGGATAGCTGCGCGCGATTACACCGAAATAGAAGCATATCAGAAGGTGTTTGGACTGGGATGCCGACAGTGCCTTAGCAGAGTTTTCAACTGGTGTGTGGAAAGCGAAACCCTCGCGCAGGCTTTTGGCGGTTGGGTCGGTGATCGTGTGAAATACAGGAAGTCATTGCCTAAACCGATGCGGAACGGATACGTCTATTTACGTTACATAAAGTATGGTGTAGTAGGCCAGACTTGGGAACTCAGGATAAATGGACGGGCTATCACATTTTCTTTTCCGCAGACCTGGGCCATTCCGGGTGGCGGCTGGGGCAAGAATCGGGATGCGTACGAAGAGTGGAAACTGCTGAGGATACCGATCGGGTGCGTTCCGGAGACAGATCTCACAGTCGAACTGCAACCTCTTGATGCGCCCGGAAATGATCAGGCGCGGATATGGCTTGATGGAATGCTCCTCAGCGACGGGCTGGTCTCCGGCGACGAAGGCGGGGAAAATCTTTTACATACGTCTCTTGTCGATGAACTGCTCCAGGAGAGTGCGCGGGTGGAGTTGGAAACATCCTCCGCTTCGGCCTCAAAGTTCCGGATCAGGATCCAGGATGAACCGGACAGACGTGCAACAGTCGTGATGGAAGAAATGGAAAATCTGGCTCAAAACGGTCGAGGCTCCTTCATTGCTCATCTGCGAAAAAAGTTTGGCCTTCCACCCGCGCAGCTGAAGCGCGATTCGACAATATGCCCGTGGGGGGAAGTGGACAGCGAAGCGATTCTCGTCCCGGCACGCTCGGAAAAGACTGTAGGCTTCACACTCTCATTTGATTCAGCAAGGAATAATTCACCCGAGGTAATTCCAGAACAACGGCTCGGACAAGCCTCGCCCTCCATTCCTACGCACTCTTCAAACATGGAGGGTTTTGCTTGTCAAAACCGTTCCTTGAGTTCTGCAATTACCTCAGCCAGCAGGGTGAAATCCTCTCTGCCATCATGTAAAAATGTTCAACAGAACATTCCCTATGCGGATATGATTTCGTGCCTGAGAGACGTGCTTCTGTTCAACGTCAACTATCCCCTGCAACTGTTCGGTTCCCCCTCACCCTATTACGTTCCTTCAAAATACTTCCCAATCCCATATTCCTGGGATGGCGGGTTTACGGCGGTTGGACTGGCCTCATTCGCTCCGGATCTGGCACTGCAGCAGGCCTGCTATTTCATGGCGGACGCAGAATTGGATTTCCCATGTCTCTGCTGCGGCTCTCCGGTGCCCACACCACTGTACGCCCTTTGGGACATATATCAGGCGAAACAGAATCTATCAGTGATTTCCGGCGCCTATTCCGGAGCAAAACGGATGTATGATTTCTATCTCGGACGAACGCCGGGCAGCATAGTCAATGCCGGCAACGACGGGCTCTTAAGCACCTACCCCTATAACTATAACCTCGGCATTGACGACCACCCAATTCAGCGTTGGGCGGAAGAGTGTCAGATGACGAAAAAAGGGCTTTATTCCATTATCCTCATGCCTCAGATTCTCCGCATCGCACGCATTATGCGCAACATCGCCCACCTGCTCGAGCTTGAAGCGGATGCCGAACAATACCGGAAAGACGCAGAGCTTCTCGCTGGCATCGTTGACGGCCAAATGTGGGATGAGAAGAGCGGCCTCTACGGATGGCTCTGCCGGACAGAGCATGGAGTGGAACCGGTGGTTTTTGACGGTTGCGCGGGAGATCGGACAGCCTGCGCTTTCCTGCCTCTTTTCGCTGGACAGACCGTGCACAAGGAACGGCTTATCCAGCAGATGATGGATCCAGCCCGTTTCAATACGCCTTTCGGCATATCTTCAGTAGACATGCAGGCGCCGTCATATAATCCGAAAGGTTATTGGAACGGGGGCATCTGGCCGGTCCTGCAATGGTATCTATGGCGTGGGCTACTGGAGTCAGGTGAACCGGCACTGGCGCGGAAAATAGCCGAAACAATTCTGGGAACATGGAGTCGCTGCTTTGAAAAGGAACACTACCTGGGCGAACACTTCATGATCGCTCCCGAGCAAATGAACGGTGCGGCAAATTTCGGAGGGCTAAGTGCCATTCTCGTCCCAATGCACGCAGCCTATTTCTCCGCCTACCAGATTACGACATGCTACGATGTCGTAATCCGGAGCCAGTCCGCAGACCAAGCGCTCGATACTCTTTATTTCCAGATCAGCGCGCCGTTTCTGACGGCTTCGTCTCACGATCTCTTGGTCAACATGGGCAAGGGGGGGACACGGTATGATTTGATTGTCAACGGAAAACTCTTCGGAGAGTTTGTCTCAGACGAATTTGGACATATGACCATTCGCCTTCCGCGTCCGTCGGGAATGGATAATGTGTTGGTGAAACCGGCAGCACCGGGGAGGGAGGCCGGACAATGACGAATACCCCATCTGCTACTCCCCCGGTTGTCGAAACTATCGGTGGTCACAAAGTATATCATTGCGGATCGTTGACCTACACAAAAATGGGACTGCTTGCGATATTCGCATGGCTGCTCTGGGGGGATTTCTGTTTTACGCTGATGGAGGCGGTCGTGCCGAGCGTACTTCCCCTGAAGCTGAAGGATCTCGGATGCGCAAATTGGCTGATGGGGATGGTGATGACTACCGTCCCGAGTATCCTGAATATGACGATCTGTCCCTATATCAGCTTCAAAAGCGACCGTTACCGCAGCCGCTGGGGGCGACGCATTCCATTCATAGTATGGACCATGCCTTTTCTCTGCGCGACACTGGCCCTTATCGGCTGGAGCGATGATATTTCCGGATTCCTGCACGGGAATTCGGCATTCCTCCAGCAGTATGCCCCTACGACCATAACGATAATCCTGATCGGTGTGTTCATTGCAATGTTCCAGTTCTTCAACATGTTTGTGGGTTCGGTCTTCTATTATCTTTTCAATGACGTTATCCCCCCGCAGTTTCTCGCAAGGTTCACGGGCGCATTCCGGATGGTCGGGACTGCGGCGTCGGCGACATACAACTTTTTCATATTCCAATATGCCGAATCCAACATGCGGGAGATTTTCCTGGGCGCGGCAGTCCTCTATTTCCTCGGGTTCGGCATGATGTGTTTCATGATTAAGGAAGGCAAGTATCCGCCATTGAAAGAGGAAGAGGCAGGAAAAAGAAGCGGGAGACTGGAGGGGCTCAAGAACTTTTTCAAGGAGTCCTTCACCCATAAGATTTATTGGCTGATTTTCTTTTTCACCACATTCGGGGCAGTGACCGGGGCCATCGGCACTTTCAACGTATTCTTCTACAAGAATATGGGATTGACATTGTCGCAGATAGGCAAGATGACTGCAATCACCGGAATCGCAGCGCTCCTGGCGATGTATCTCGCCGCCATTTACATTGACCGTTGGCACCCGTTGCGGGTGACCGCCTATATGGCGGTTTTCGCAGTAGTCGGGAATTTAATGAACTGGAAATGGGTTTTTATCTCGCTTCCCGGCGAATACTTTTTCTGGTTGACCTTGGGCGTAGGTGTAATTACAGCTTTCGCAGGGGCGATCGGGGCTGCCGGAAACATGCCGCTGTTCTACAGGATATTTCCCAAATCCAGGTTTGGGCAGTTCTGTTCGGCCCAATCCATTGTCAGATCCATTTTCACCTTGTGTTCCGGTATTCTCGCAGGCCTGTATATTGATACTGTAAAATACTTTGCAAGTGGCTCCGATTTCGCATATCGTTTCATTTTCGTGTGGCAGACCATCGGAAGCGCCGTATGCGCAATCGTCATTGTCATTGCATACCGTGAATGGTACCGGCTGGGTGGCGATGCGCATTTTCATCCGCCCGCCACATGGAATCCGAAAGGCTTTGAGGAGATGCAGATCATTCCCACGGTTGGACCGCAGGTGCGCTGGCTCGATATTTCCTTTAAGCTGTTCAATGCGATCATGGTGGTGTCCGTATTCGGGATTCCCATGCTGATGTGCTGGATGTATTACAAGCACTCCATGGTTGCGTTCGAATGGCACGCCTGGCTTCTTTTCCCGATATCGGTAATTGCCTGGATTTACTGGAAGCTCGTGGAGAAGGGCATTCGCCGGGACATGCAAAGATCCCTCAACAACGAACCTCTCAGGAACGGGATTCCGCATCACGGAGTATTCATCTTTGTCGCCGGTAAGTTCCTCCTGGTGCTGGGCCTGTGGTTCGTACAGGTCGTGGTGACTGTCAACCTGCACATGGAATTGGGCGCGATCATCTTCACCGCTGCGAACATCGCAACTGATTTTCTGCTGATCGGAAGCGTGCAGATGCTTTGCCGCATCGAACGCGGATTCTCTACGACTCTCAATGAAAACCTCTCATAGGCAGATATATAAACGTGAATATTATTTATTTATAATTAATGGTGTTGTTGTTTGCCCCATGAAAATCCAAGAGCTATTCTCCGGTTTCACGATAACGCTTGACACGCCTCCGGCAACAGCCACGCTTTTTCCCGCTCGATAGCCGCATCAATCGCCTTTTCGCAAGCGGCGTCGACCTGATAGTTGATAATCGTCTTATTCGTGGAGAAAACACCTAATTTTACCATCAGCAGTTTTTGTCCGGCCAGCCAGCAGTGAATATCCTTGCCCCCGAAAACGTCAAACATCAGTTCGTTCATCCGCGCCTGCAATAATTTGGCGGCATCTATTTGACCAAGTTTCGCCAGACGGATGATCTCGTTGGCCATAAGACCATTAAAACAGGCGCCTCCGAGCAATGCTCCGTCATATCCGGCCTGAACGTATGTGACACAGTCAAATTCATTGCCATTCAAGGCCAATAATTTTCCCTTGCGCTGATTACGCGCCCGTACGATAGTTGCCATCGCCACAGGATCGGCCGAACTGTCCTTGACGATCACCACCTTGGGGTGGGCGACAATTGAAGCGATGCTTTCGGATTCAACCAACGTTTTGGTGTTTTTGCCCAAGTGGTAAATGCCAATCGGCAGCGGACTTGCTTCAATCACCTCGAAATAGAGTTTTTTCAAATAATCCTGTGAAGCGTTCATTTGAAAAAACGGCGGCGCGATCACCGCAATATCAACCCCGGTATCGGCGATGCGTTTGATGTTGTCAATAATCCGCAGCGCCGAGTTATCGGTTACCTGCATGGCTAAAAGCATTTTGCCCCGGTTGTATTTGACGCTTGATTTTGCTAGCTCCAGCCGCATGGCGTCGTTAAGCCAGGGACCTTCACCGCAGGTTCCACCGATAAAGACCCCTTTGATCCCGACTCTGAGCTGGTGTTCCGCCAGACGCTCAATCGATTCGTTGTCTAGTTTCCAGTCATCTTTAAAAGGAGTTGGCGCCGCAGACCAGACTCCTCCCATGGTAATCGGGTTAAACATATGGAATTAATCTCCTGGATATTTGTTTTCCGCTGATATCTTTTTCTCGAAAATGTTTCTCGATAATGCAAAGATACAGACCGTGCCGTTGTTTTAACTGCATGCACAATTATAATATGTAATGCTTGACAAGAAAAGCCATTTCAGATATAATTAATTGGCATTAGGCTATAATTTTCTAATATAGGACGGAGGAAAAGCATTGCATCAGTTGCAGAATATGCTCATGCAGGCCAGCGGGCAGGACTTTCCTGTCGCCACTATTGACAGGAACATTGATTTCAAGTTCGAATCAGCATCGATTCCCCATTTGCACCATGGACTTGAGATCAAGATCCTTGGGAATTTTGATGCGCCGGAGCAGGGGGATGTTCAGTCCTGGAAGGCGGAACAGGCCATAATCGTGCTTCCAGAGGTGATCCATTTATCATTCAATAAGGAGGAGGCGCAGCGCAGCATCTCGATTCTTCTGGAGGACAACAGGATCTCTTGCGTCTGTTGCGCGGAAATGCTTCCGGAAACGATTCCAACAGCAAACCTTGCAGCCTTCGGGGTAAATGTCTCCGGAGTAAGCAGGTTTCTGCACAGCCAGGGGGAACGGAAAAGGCAATCCCGCTATTCTGGCCGTCACGCAATCATGATCCTTAAATCCCTGATGACCGCACTGGTTCTGCATATCGAGGCGGGGGAGGATTCGGAAGCGGAATTGTCGCCCGTCGTTAAAGCGGTTAATTATATCCGCCGGCACTATTACCATAATGAGCTTTCCGTTGAAGATATTGCAGCCCATGTCGGCATGACACCGAATCACCTGGTGGGGCTTTTTCGCAGAAAAATGGGTGTTACTCTGCGCCAGTATCTTATCCGGACAAGACTGGAACAGGGAAAAATGCTCTTGGCTGACGGATGCTGCTTTGTAAGGGACGCCGCCCGCCTGACCGGCTGGAGCAGCGCATATTATTTCTCCAACTGCTACCGTGAGTATTTCGGAGTGCCACCTTCAAAGACAAGATTGGCAGGTGACCTTAAAATAGGCTCCTTCTCAGATCGAGTGGGTAACTGGCTGAATATCCAATATCCAATCCGCCACGGCGGAAATATCCAACCGATGAGGGGAAGGCGAGGGGAATTGCGGAAGTTAAATTTAGAAAGTAGAATTTAGAATTTAGAAAACAGGGGAAGAAGAAGTGCGGAAATTAGAATGTGGAATTTAGAAAGTAGGAAACGAATTTTAGAGTGAAGACGTGAGAAGGAGATCTGGAGTTTGTTTTTTATTTATAGGCTTGTTACGAATGCGGAAGCATTCCCCGGAGTGCGGTGACAGAGTCACCGCTAGAGCGCAGACTTCGTCTGCGCACTCCCTGGACGGCTTTCGCCGTCGTAATTGAATTCCAGAAAATAGATATTGAACATTACGTAATACAATCCGTCATATTCTTGTTTTTTTTTGCACGTTTTTCACAAAATCAATTGTTAAGTTTTTGCGCAGCAAAAAATTAACAATCGTCTTTTTCGTGTAATTAGTGTGTTTCGTGGTTATAAAATTTGGTTGCGGCTTTGCTGCTCTAGGTTCGATATTGGATATTCCTGTCTGGAGACTCATAATGCTTGAAAAATTAGTCATAATATGCGGCGGAACAGG
>CAMCYE010000057.1 GCA_945883805.1 Victivallis vadensis
AAATAAAGACACTAAAGGGGCCATATTATGAAGATGAATTTCGTATTGGCTGCGGCTATTGCCGCAACTCTGACTGGGATCGGACTTTACGGGGCGGATTATTCCAAAGAAATTTCGGAAGTGAAAGAAGGGCTCCGCACCGAAGCCAATGCCAGCTGGTGGGGCTTTGACAAGAACGACGCCACTAAATGCCTGCAGGACGCGATTAATTCCGGGGTTAAGAAACTGGTGGTGGACAATACCGGCAGCGAATGGATTGTAAATCCGATCAAGCTGGCGAGTGACCAGGAAATATTTTTTTCCAACGGCGTGGTTATAAGTGCTAAAAAAGACGGTTTTAAAAAAATCGGTGATAATCTTTTTTCATGTCGGGGAGGGAAAAATATTACCTTGCGCGGCGAAGGCAAAGCGATCCTGCAAATGAACAAGGACGATTACGAGGATAAGGCCAATTATGCACTTGGCGAATGGAGGCATTGCATCAATCTCGGAGGCTGTACCAATATCGTCATCCGTAACCTGACGGTTAAAAACAGCGGAGGCGACGGCATTTACATCGGATCGGGAGTCAAGCCTTATTGTGAAAACGTATTGCTGGAAGATGTGATTTTAGACGCTCATAACCGGCTCGGGATGGGGGTTATCAGCGCAGAAAACCTGATGATCCGCCGTTGCAAGTTTCTAAATACCAGCGGAAGGTCTCCGGCAGGTGGCATTGATTTCGAACCGAACCGTCCGGAAGAACGGCTGGTAAACTGTGTGGTGGAGGATTGCATGTTCGCCAATAATCTGCGCGGTGCCGGAAGCAGCGTTTCCCCGAATAATCTTAACAGCAGTTCCAAACCGGTATCAGTCACTTTCCGCCGCTGCACCTTTGAAAACAATGCGCTCAGTATTTTCCTATACCCCTCGCGGAATTCCGCTGCGGATCCGGCAACAGGGCTGGTTGAATTCATTGATTGCCGGCTTGGCAATACCGTCTTGTTTCACGATCCGGTTGCCAATGGCATTAAGATCATTTTCAAAAACTGTGAAGTTGACAACCGCAAAGGAAAAGGTGCGGCATTTTCAATTATCTGCAAAGAAGCCCAGCGACGTTTTATCGGTAACATTTATTTTGACAATGTCACTGTGCTTGAAGACCAGGCTTCGCGCGAACCGATTGCCGTTAAATATCAAGGCAGCGGCGATATTGCCGATTCTATTACAGGCATCTTGAACGTTTCCAGCAACGGCAAAACCGCACAATTCAATTTGCCGGAATTTGTCAAGCGCAAACAAGCGGAGGTATTTAGGATAAATTCACAGAAACCGGCAGTGGTGGATCTTGCCAAACTGCAAATTCCCGCTTCCGACGTTCCTCGCGATAATAACTCCGAAGTCTATCTGCGCGGCAAGTTCACCTTTTTGCAGTACGCTGTAAAAGGACAGGAGATCACCATCGAACCGCGGGCTGTACAGGTTGGCAACTATACAGGCAATACTGAGTTGAAACTGGAAGATCCGGACGGTAAAGCCGTCAAAACTTATTCTTTGCCTCCTGACGGAAAAGTATACCCGATCACATTTTCTGCGGCTTCAACCGGCTTTTACCGGGTTCTATGCGCTGGCACCGTCCAGCGGCTTGATATAACTTCGAAGCATCGGGGCAATGCGATTTTAATCAATAATTTTCAGACGCTGCTCCCCATCCGCGGTAAAATTTATTTTCAGGTCCCTGCCGGAGTCCGTGAATTTTGCGTGGCTGTTGCAGCCGATGCCGATGCTGATGCGGCACTGCTTGATCCCAGCGGGAAAGTGGTTATGGAACATCGGGAGATTAATTCGATGCAATTATTCTCAGCTACCCGCACCGACATTTCCAAGTCGGAAATATGGTCCATCAACATTTCCAAGGCGGTCTGGCATGTAACCCTGCGCTTCTACGCGCCGCTTGCCCCGTTGTTCTCTACGAACCCTTATACACTGCCACTTGTTAACGGAGAGATGAAATGAAAAAAATCAATTTCATGTTGTTTGCTGCGATGTTCGCAACTTTGACTGGGACCGGACTTTACGGTGAGGATTATTCCAAGGAAATAGCGGAAGTGAAAGAGGGTATCCGCACCGAAGCCAAGGCCAGCTGGTGGGGCTTTGACAAGAGCGACGCCACAAAATGCCTGCAGGATGCGATTGATTCCGGAGTGAAAAAACTGGTGGTGGACAATACCGGCAGCGAATGGATTGTGAATCCGATCAAGCTGGCGAGTGACCAGGAAATAATCTTTTCCGACGGAGTGGTGGTCAGTGCGATAAAAGGAGGTTTTCCGAAGATCGGCGACAGCCTGTTTTCGTCTTCCGGAGGCAAAAACATCATCCTGCGCGGTGAAGGCAATGCAACCTTGCAAATGAACAAGTCCGATTATCAGGATAAGAGTAAATATAAACAGGGTGAATACCGGAATTGCATCCGCATTGGCGGCTGTGAAAACCTCAAAATCAGAAATTTGACGCTCAAGTCCTCCGGCGGTGACGGTATTTATATCGGTGCCGGAGCCAGGGGGTATAGCGAGAACGTGCTCATAGAAAATGTCAGGGCGTTCGACCATCACCGGATGGGGCTCACCATCATCAGCGTAGAAAACCTGCTGGTCAGGAAATGTGTTTTCAACAGTTCCAAAGGTGCCTCCCCTGAAGCCGGAATGGATTTTGAACCGAACAAAAGCACGGAAAGACTGGTCAACTGCGTGGTGGAAGACTGCGAGTTTTCGAACAACGCCATGACTGGCGCCAGCATTTCTCCTCATCTTCTCACATGCGAATCAAAACCTGTTTCAATTACGTTCCGGCGCTGCGTCTTCAACAACAACGGCCTTGGCCTTCATATCTTTTCTTCGAGGAAAACCACTTTTGCGCCGGTCACCGGCAAAGTGGAGTTTATCGACTGCCAGATCAAGGATTGCGGGATTGGAATTCTTTTTAAGGATCAGCTGGCAAACGGGCTGAACGTAATTTTCAGGAATTTCACAATCGACAATAACAAGGCGAAGAACAGGCCGGCCATGGAACTTGTCGCCGGCAGTGCGGAAGGTAAGGAGATAGGCGGCATTACCTTCGACAACACCACCGTTCTGGATGACAATCACAGTGGCTTCCCCATCAAATTCAAGCGGTTTGATGGCGGTATGTTGTCCAAGGAAATCGGCGGAACTCTTTATTTGCGGAAAAAAGGCGAAACCGCACGGGTTGATCTGCAGCGCTTCATCGATGAGGAACGGCAGAAAAACCAGGATCTCGGCGCATTGTCCTCGACCGCCATCGACCTGGGGCAACTTACGCCGCCAGCCACAGACGCCAAGGAAGCCAAAAATCCGGACATCTTCATCAGGTGGGGAGGCAAGTTTCTGCAGTGGGCGGAAAAGGGTGCTGAAATCACTTTCGATGTGAGGGTCAAACAGATTGGCTCCTTCTATTCCAAACCGTATTTGCGGGTTACAGATCCCAACGGCAAAGAACTGCGCAAGACGACTCTTGAACCTGACGGCCAATTCCACAGGATGACATTCCGCGCCGAAGTGACGGGGATACATACCATCGAATGTGAAGCATCGCCGCAGGTGTTTGACATAAGCTCATCGCATCGTGGCAACGGTTTCCTGATGGAGGACGGACTCAATATGATCTCACCCAATGGGAAACTATACTTTCAGGTGCCGGCGGGTGTTAAGGAAATCCGCATCTCGGTTGCCGGAGAGGAAAAGCTTGATGCGGCCCTCTGCAATCCGGCGGGAGAGACCGTGAGGCGGGAACAGAATATTGACTCGCAGCGCCTGATTTCCGCGTCACGCGACGATGCCGGCAAATCCGAAATATGGTCCGTTGAATTCAGCCGGGCAGTAGGGAAAGTTAAGTTGCGGCTGCCATCACCGTTGATTCCAGTGGTGTCAACGAATCCTGAAACGCTGCTGCTGGTGAAAGGTGAATAACGAAACGGAGAGCCGGAGAATCGGAGCGTTAAAGTTCATAGCTCAAAGTTAATAGCTATCAGCGAACACCTATGATCTGTCAGCTAACAGCTATCGACTGACGACTGAAATATTTAAGTTGGAGTTCAAACTTTAGTTTGTCTTTTTCTTTGAACTTGGAATCTCGGACATTTGGAATCTATTTACTGTCTCCTGTATTCTGACTTCTTTTGGGTTGCGGGCAAAGCCCGCCTTAATTTAACGTTAAGGAATTTCAAAATTTTGCGTATTTGATTACGATTGCGAAGCAATCTTTGGAGTGCTGAAGCGGGTAGCTTCAGCTTTTCTCAGGCGAAATTCATTTCGCCGTTCTACAAAGACCGGCAAGCTGTGCGTGCCGGAAGAAAAGCGGCAGCTTTGCAGCCGCACTCCAAAAAGTTGCGGCCTTTGGCCGCCTAATTAAAGTGCCCTAAGCTTAAACAAACTAACTACACGGAAGACACAGAAACATGAAAATTATTTTGATGACTGGCGTACTGGTGGCAGCCGCAATTTACGGATTTTGCGCAGGTGCTGAAGGTGAAAAAAATCCAATCAACCTCCAGTTGCCGCCGGAGATATACGCGGTACCTGACCGGGAAACAAATGTCTATTTCGACAATATCGTGCTCACCCTCAATCCCGACATTTATTTTTTTGATGTTGATTGCGCAAAAGGACGCAATGACGCCAAACGCTGGCGATTTGTTCCGGCGGCGGGAGACATCGGTGAAATCCCTTGGAAAGTCCGTGTGCTGGACAGTGAAAACCGGGTTGTCGCCCAAGGCGAAACAAAAATCATAACGGTTCCGAAAAACGCAGGGGAAGGGAAAAGTATCTCACTGTTGATTGTGGGTGACAGTCTGACTGGGGCGACGTTTTATCCAAGACGTATCAATGAACTTTTTAAAATGCCCGGCAATCCCGCTGTAAAATTTGTCGGAAGCCATGCCGGAGGAGGTAAGCCGGCCGAGGCGGACGGGGTTTGTCATGAAGGTTATGGCGGCTGGAGTTGGTGGGCTTTTTGCAGCACGTGGACGGACGGAACTGATCCTCGCGCCCGGAGCAAATTCCTTACGCTGAAAAACGGAAAGCCGACTCTTGATTTTAAAGCCTACTGCGACCAGTACAATAATGGGATGCCTCCTGATTTCATCACCGTCATGCTTGGAACCAACGATGTCTTCGCAGCGACCGATGAAACTATTGACGGGCAGATCAAAACGGCTTTTCAATATATGGACATGTTGCTTGGTGAATTCAGCCGAGTTGCACCACAGGCGAAAATAGGGGTGGCTCTAACTGTGCCTCCCGCCCACAGCCAGGATGCTTTCGGCTCCAATTATAACTGCGGACAAACACGCTGGCAATATAAGCGCAACCAGTATCGTCTGGTACAGGCCATGATTAAAAAGTTCAGCGGCAATAAGGACAAGAACATCTCTCTGATTCCGGTTTATCTCAACTTGGACTGTGAGAACGGATTCCCTGTCAGCAATGAACCCATAGTGCAGGTTTCCACGGAAAAGACAATCAGGCAATGCAATGGCGTGCATCCGTCGGAAACAGGCTACCGCCAGATTGGCGATTCCTTTTACTGCTGGATGAAATATCAGCTGTCGCTGGACAAGTAATTTAATCGTATAGGAATTTCAAAGTGGTCGGGTGTCAGGTGTCTGGAAAGATTGTATATCCTGACGACTGACGACTGACGACTGAAGTTGTGGCACTTTGGCCGCCTAATTAAGAAAAAGGAGTTGATATAAATGTCTGCAATCAGGTTTTATTTGTTGTTTTGCTTTGCCTTGCAGGGGATGTTAATGGGAGGAGAAGGAGATGAAATGTCACAAGACAGACAGCAGAAGATTCAAGTCTTGAAAAAGGGCGCAACAGTTTATATAAGAAGTTATTTTTCAACTGGACAGGATGTGTTGATAAAAACCGACAAAGGCCGAAACTGCCAAATTAACTTTACAGACACTAAACTTGTTTCCGCCGGCAAACCCATGGAATCGGTTATTGACGGCAAAGACAACATGATTCATCAATGCGGTGATGATTCCACCCCATGGAATTTGAACGGCACCTATATCGGTGCCAACCATGGCTGTTCGGATGGGCAGGAATTGACCATCAGGAATCACGGGTTGAGCGCAGTTGACATTGGCGCGGAACTGACGGACGATACCGGCAATAAATGTTATGTGGTGAAAATAGCAGATCCCAATCGCATTTGGGTTTTGCCTGAAAATAAAAGCAAGGGTGAAATCTGGAATTTCAATCCCAAAGTGAAGGGAGACAGTTTTAAAACCGGCACTGGCGGCAGGGCACTGAAAGCCGATAAGATAGCAATGGCGCAAATAGTCCCATCATGCCGGATAAAACAGCAGAAATATCTTGTCAACGGGGGGAAACCGCTTGAAGAGGGCAAAGTCATGTCTTGTGATTTTCTGGAAATAGAAGAGGAATATGATATCATTTCTCCCTCTTCACTTCTTGTCATGATACAGAAAAATCCCGGAAAGGAACCGAATTTCACCGATGACAGGCTGGATGCCGTGATAAGCAACCGAATCGTTTACCGTTTTCTGCCGATGGGTGCGTGCACGGTAGAACATAAGTCCCGCATTAATCAGCCGATTAATTTGGGCTACATGGGGTTTGTCCAGACTGCGCGTTTGAATAAAGGGGGTTACACCTTCCACGGATATTACATACCGAAAACACTGATGTTCGAGACAAAGGGAAGCAAGTTTGATTTCAAGTCAATTCAGGATTATTCGGTTGAACTGCCCGGACCGCTTAACTTCAATTCCAAAGAACAAAACCTTCAGTATGAAAACAACCTGCCCGACCGCTTTATCCAATTTCTGGCGGAGAAAGAAAATGAAAAGGCTGTGCGCAAAGTCGGTTATGTTTTAGGATATTCCCTGATCAATGGAATAACCCGTCCGGAAGAAAGGTCTAGGAATACTGCAAATGCATTGATGATATATACCTCCTATAAAACTTACCCTTCCGCGATTAATTCGAAAATGGGAGAAATCAAAGCCGGAACAGAATTCCACTGTTTGGCATACAGGCAGTATTTCGATCCGTCCGCTTATGAAAATGCAACCAGTGTTTACTGGCACAGGGAGGGAAACGCTTATGTTTTATATATTGACTACCACAAATCAGTGGGAAAAGATGTAATCAAACTGCCTGATTATTTGTCAGGAAAGAAAATAGCAATAATTGAAAAGAGTCCTTCTTTGAAATTATTCACGGATCAGACAGTTCCTCCAGAAGGCATTGTCCTTTCTGTAAGCGATCAGTACGGATATGCAATATTAAAACTTGAAGAGAAGATTGATTAACGAGCCCTAAGGATGACAATGCTTTCAAAGTTTTTTCAATTCATACATACCTGGTGGGTTGGCAAGGATTACGGGAAACCGGGCACGCCGGACAAGTTCATCTGTGGAACCCTTAAATATACCCCGGGCGCGCTGGCTGTCCTGTTCGGCTGGCTCCTGTGGGGGGACTTCACTATGTGCCTGATGGATGCGTTGCCTTCCCTGCTGGTCATGCAATTGAAAGACCATGCCATCAGCAATCAGGCCATTGCGGTGCTGATGACGCTGATTGCTACCGTATGCAACACCTGCTTGAACCCGGTCATCAGCTATTCTTCAGATCGCTATCGCTCCAGATGGGGCCGCCGTCGGCCACTTCTGATGTTCGTCACTCCGTTTGTCACGCTTTTCCTGATAATGATCCCATGGTCACCTGAGATCACCACCGCCATTTTGAAGGTTCACAGCATCCGGGCATTTCTGGAAATGCTTCCATTCTCACCGCTGGTACTGGTCTTCGGAATCCTTATCGCCCTTTTCCAGATTTTCCACTTGTTCATCTCAACGCTCTACTACTATTTGGTCGCCGATACGGTACCGGAGCCCTACATAGGACGCTTCTACGCCATGTTCCGTGTTTTCGGAATTTTTGCCGGAATGATTTTCAATTGGTACGTGTTCGGGAATGCCCATGAGCACCTGCGGCTTGTGTTTGCCATCTTTTCTCTCCTGTACGCCGTGTCTTTCATCTTGATGTGCTGGAAGGTGAAGGAGGGGAAATATCCGGATATCAAGGAGGAGCATGGACACTGGTACTCGCCGATCAAGAATTACGCGTCCGAATGTTTCGGCGGCGGTGTTCGATATTGGCTGATATTCATTGTTTACGGCTCCGCGGTGTCCTGGGCGGGGGCGGCTGGGGTTTTTGCGCTGTTCTTTTATCGGGATCAGATTGGGATGACTGAGACGGACTTTGGTCGACTGATGACGATTAACCTCGGATCAAATCTTCTGGTGGCGGTTCCATTTGGCACCCTGATTGACCGGCTGGGCAGCCAGAAAGCCATGATGATCGGGTTGCTCACCGGAATTATCATGAATATGGTGTGTTTTTTCTTTATCCATGACCGCATGTCGGCATTTATCCTGTCTTTTACCGCGCATTTTCCCGTGTTCCTGATTTTTCTGGCGTTTGGGAAGTGGACGGTGGACATGTATCCGCGTGCGCAGTACGGCCAATTCGCATCAGCGGCCGCCATGACAGGGGCGCTGGGACTGGCCATGCTCAGTCCTCTGGCCGGTAAACTGGTGGATATGTGGGGCAATTACTACAGGCTGTGCCTGATTGTGCCCCCTATGTTTTACTCAGTTGCCCTGCTTTGCAGCGTTGTCTTGCACCGCTGGAAAAAGCCGGAATTGGAAATGGAGAAGATCTCAGGCTAAAGCGTTTTTTTCTGTATTCGCCGGGATAGATTCCGGTTTTGTTCTTGAAAGCATGACTGAAGGAATATTATAATATGTTAAACAACAAATAAAAAGAGGGCTTGGGAAAATGAAAGACATATCAATTGGCATAGTCGGATGCAGCAGCAGGATACAGGGGATACTGGCTGGTGTCAGCGCCTTAGGCAAACAGATTAAAATCAAGGCGCTTTACGACATTGATTCGCAGAGGACCGCCGCGTTCAGGGAAAAATACAATAAGGATGCGGCAATATGCGGTTCCTATGAGGAAATGCTGGCGATGAAAGATATTGACTGGGTTGTTGTCTCCACTTATAACGCATTGCATGCCAGCCAATCGGCAAAAGCGCTGCGTGCCGGGAAAAATGTATTTTCAGAAAAACCTCTTGCCACAAATTTGGAGGATTGCAAGGACCTCTACGATGCATACAGGAAGTCCGGCAAGAAATTCATGCTTGGCTTCACTTTAAGATACGCCGAGCTTTACAGGAAAATCAAAGAGTATCTGGATTCCGGAGAAATGGGCAAAATCATAAGCATGGAATTCAATGAAACTTTAGGCTTCAACCACGGCGGGCATATCATGTGCTGCTGGAGGCGCAAAGAGGAATTCACAGGCTCTCATATCCTCGAAAAATGCTGTCACGACATCGATATGGCAAACTGGATGCTTGACAGCAGGGCAAAATATGTATCGTCCTTTGGCGGGCGTAATTTCTTCAAACCTGAAAACTCGTATCTTATAGACAAACTCGCACCCGATGACAACGGATTTAAGGCCTATTGTCAATGGCCCACCGCAAGGGGTAAAAACCCGTTTACGTCCGACAAGGACATCATAGACAATCAGGTAGTGATAATGGAATATGCCAACGGGACCAGAGCCACATTCCACACAAACCTCAATGCCGGAATACCAGAAAGGCGCATGTACATGCTAGGTGAATTCGGGGCGCTGAGGGCTGATTTCAACATCTCGAAAATCGAAGTCAGAAAAATAGGATTCAAAGAAGAAATCAGAGACATCTTCAACAGCCAAATGATATCTGGTTCACATGGAGGCGCCGATTCAATACTGTCGGATCATTTCGAGGACTTGATGCTCCATGAAAATGTGAAACCGCTGTCAACGGTTGAAAATGGGATTGAATCGGCAATTACCTGTTTCGCCATCGAGGAAGCGAGAAAAAACCGTAAAATCGTAGATGTTGACACATACCGTTTTTAAATGGGTTCCAAGCACCAGCAATTGACAAAGAGCGTTAGCGAAGTCATGGACTCATGGATGTGCGCCAAGCCAACCTAGCTTATTATTGATAATGAAATAATAGTTTTTAAACTGCACGGATTAAACGGAAAAACAGTTGACTTCACTGTCCCTCCAGGTTACTCGTTCGCATTTTCAAGATACAGTTTCGAAACCAGTTCGGCGGAGGTCTTCTTTCCGTCAACCTCCGTCCTTCCGTAATCCCTCTGGTAATCCAGGATGAAATAGGCTTTGCAGTCAAGAAAAACTGTCCTGACAAGAACCTGCGGGTCGGATACTGCCATTGGAAATTCGAAGATCTTTTCATTCATCCCCTTTTTCAAGTCAAATGACTGGGTGTTTCCATTGACCTCTATTTTCAATTTTCCCGGAATTTCACATATGATCGGGAATGCGAACTTCGCAATTTTGCCATCAAGGGAATCCCTCAGCGAAAAAATCTTTTTGACAGTCTGTCCCTCCTTCAACTCAAAAGGTGTCCATGACCCGAATGAAAGCGGGCCGTTGTCCATATACAGGATTTTGTTTTTCTGGAGTTCCGAACGGATACCGAGAGGGCGCACCAGCCGCATCACCTGAGACTCAAACGAATATCTGTAAAGATCATAGGCTGAAAATACAATAAACAGTCCCAGCAGCAGGGGGATGGCTGATTCCATGGCAATCCTATGCCAGGCGAGCCTTCTCATATTGACAATCAGGACTCCTGAAAATCCCCCTGCACCTACGGCAAGGAGCGGAATAGACGGGAGTCTGAATCTCGCAAGGATGTAAAATGCGGAAGTCGCAAGGAAAAATGAGACAATCAGGTAAAAACAGATCAGAAGTCGCGGATGTTTTCCAAATCTCCTGAATCCCGATTTTGCATGGAGAAACAAATAATGGAAGAGACAGGCCAATGCCATAGCCATTATAAGCGAAGTGGGGACTATGGCGATTCTTTTAAAAGCGCTGCTTTTCTCCCCCTGATATTCAAAGGCGATATTATTGGGAATCTCCCGGTAATCCCAGAACAACAGCATTTTCCGGAACTGCAGTTCCAGGAAGGCCGCCGGTTCCTCTTTGAACCATTCGAATATTTTTCTGGAGACTGGAACTTCCTTGTCTTTCTCCATCCATGAATAATAAGTTTCCGGATATTCCATCGGACCAGGGCCTGAACCCGGATTGCGCCCCCCAGGAGGGGCTTCCGGGGTGTTTCCCAGTGCAAGGACGGCGCTGGAAGCCGTTGAAGGGCCGCTCAATCTCCCGGCAATATGCGAATTTCGCAGGACAAACGGCAACTGGGGCAAGATAACCATTATCATGAAAACAATCGCAGGCGCTATTTTAAAGGAGAATTGCTTTAAGTAATGCCAAGTTGCATTCTTCGGAAAAGAAACGCGGCAACAGAGTGCCGCGGCTATCCGCCCAGGCGGATTGTAGCCACGGCACTCTGCTGCCGTGTTCTTTGATTGCAACTCAGTATACGGCGTATTGCCGGAAAGTTTTCTGAAAAATCCGGAAAAGCAGGCGGCGGCAAAAAGACCGGGCACGAAAAACCAGATATTCCCGCGTGTCAGTATGGAAAGTGAAACAAGAAATCCCACAACGGCCCAATGGAAAACTTTGCCGCTTCTCCATGCGGCAAGGGAACAGTAAAGAATAAGTGTCACCCAGAAAGCCTGCAGGACTTCAATGAGATGATACGGGGTGTATAAGACAAGGACTGCCGAGAACGCCACAAGGAAAGCAGTTACAACACCTGCCCGCTTCCCCCAAAGTTTCGCCGAACACAAGGCGGCGAAAAACACCGTAAGCGCTGAAAGGAAAGACTGAACCGCCATAACCGGCCATATCCCCTGCCCCATTATCTTATGGACAAGCGGGAGAAAAACCGCATAATAAAAAGGCTGATAATAGAAAGCCTCATCATACTTGCCGCTCATTATCCTTTCGGAAAGCTCCTTGTAAGTCGCCATGTCGGTACCGGCGGAAGGGCGCGAAACCTGGGAATCGGAGTCAAGAAGCTCCCTGCACACCTGCATGCGGAGCAGAAAGCCCGCCCCGGCAAGAACAATGAGCAGGATGTAGAAATGCTTTCTTATCATATGCCCCGCAGAACTATAAATATTTTTCCGGCTTCCGGAAAAATATTTATATGCTCATCAGTTCTTTTTCCTTTTTCACAAGGACATCGTCAACTTCCTTGATGTAGTCATCGGTGAGCTTCTGGACATCTTCAAGCATCTGTTTGAGGTCGTCTTCAGTAATTTCGCTGTTCTTCTGGGCCTTCTTCGCAGCTTCATTCCCGTCACGGCGCACATTACGGATTGCGATTCTCGCCTCCTCGGCACGAGATTTGACCTGCTTTGCGAATGCGGCGCGTCTTTCCTCGCTGAGTTCAGGAACCGGAAGCCTTATGACGCGACCGTCGCTCACAGGGGATATTCCAATATTTGCGGCGATAATCGCCTTTTCCACTGCGCTCATTGAAGACGGGTCCCATGGCTGAATCACCAAGAGCTTCGCTTCGGGAGTTGTAACCCCGGCCAGCTCCCTGAGCCGCGTGGGAGTACCGTAATAGTCAACCATGACATTCTCAACTAGGGCCGGGGACGCCTTGCCTGTCCTGACTGCGGCAAAATCGGTCTGCATGTGTTCAACCGTCTTCATCATGTGCTCTTCAACATGCTCAAGCAATGTTCCAATTGCAACATTCATATATGGGCTCCTTTGTTAGATTAGGCGGCCAAGGGCCGCAACTTTAAGCAACACAGGCCTTCCATGTCCGCCGTAGCATCCCAGCGAAGGGGGAAGCCTGTAATTAAATAAATCTGGAAACACAGGGAAAATTGCAGGCTAAGGCCCGCATTACCCAGATAACTTTGAAATTCCTATACGTTAAATTAGGCGGCCACCCCAGTCATCCGACGGGGCAAGAAGGCCGCAACTTGAATAATCTGAACATCGAACATCAAGAAAAGAACGCGTCAGCAGAGTGACGCGGCTATCCGCCTAGGCGGATTGTAGTCACGTCACTCTGCTGACGTGCTCTCTGATTGCAATTCAGTATTCAAATCTGAATTACACATAACAGCCAGTAATTTATTCTGGATTAAGATAAAAACAAGAATATGCCCGGAGATTTTATTTCGCCTGCAAATCCATCTTCTTTTTTCTTTCAATCTGTTTCCTGGTAGTGGCTTCCATAAGGTAATAGCTTACATTGTCCTCGAATTCCTTGCTCGAAACAATCCCCATGTGCGCGGCAAAAATGTGCATTACCGTCTGCCACTTTATTGGCGAACTGAAAAAAGGCCTCCACTCGCGCCCCTCCCGCTCGTCCATCCTTGCACTGGAAGCCAGAACTTTTCCGTCGCCCGCCTCATATTCGGTAACTGCAAACGCACCGGTGACGCGGTCAACCTCGGCAGTCCGTCTAGTCGGCACGGAATCTCCCAGAAACAAATACAGTGAGACATCATCCGGCGGAGTCGCATCTACCCGGAGCGCATCCGTGAACTGCCTAGCACGTTGCAGGCATTTTTTGAGATGATCCAGCGCAACCGCATGTCTTTCCTCCGGTGTTTTTGCGTTAGGCAGCAGTATTTTCAGTGATGCATCCTGTTTCGGATTAAGCATTCCCCATTTCATCTTCTCCCATACGGCAGGGTCTAAAAGGTCGACCGCCGGCCCCTTTGGATCATCCTTATAAATCACCGACCTGGTGCTTATGAGCGGCAGCATCTGATAATACGTAGCGAATGTCCCTATGATTCCGGGTTGATAAATAGGAGCTTCTGGGGCGATGGACAAGCCCTCCTGCATTTCGACAAAAGTATCCAGGTATCCCGCATTGGGAGTTGCAACTATGATCACCTTGTCAACATGCTCGCTTCCGCGCCAGTCGAGTTTAGGCATGGAACCATCCTCCGGCAAATCCTGATTTCCGTATTCGAGATAATAACGTGAAAGCAATCCCCCCATGGAATGGGCTAGGATGTCGAATTGGACATCGTAATCGACCAGACCGTAATTCTTCCTGTATTGTCCCTGCATATAAGCTTTTTTCTGAATAATGAAGTCATGTAGCTTGGCCGCATTTTCCGGGAGGTCCCGCCGCCAGTCATAGTAAAAGACAAACAACGAGGGAAAGTGCTTTCCCTCCGGCAACGGTTTGGCTTCCGGCACATATCCGGACTTTGCAAGTATTTCAAGCATCCTGTCATAAGCGTCAATGTTGAAATGCATGCCAAGTATCCTTACATCCACATTATTGAGGATGGAATAAGGGCGCACGTCATTTTTCAGATCTTTAAGGCTTTTGCCGATTTCCATGGGAATGGCCAATCCCCTCAGCTGTTCATCCGAATATCCTTTCAGAATACTGATCCCATTGAACTCCCCCCATACATTTTCGCCGGTGCTGTAGTTTTTCAGTTTTGCACCGAGAAAACCATGAATGACAATTACCGGATTACGTTCAACCCCCTCATAGGCCATGGATTGTTTCGCAATATTGCTGTAAAGAGGACGGTTGTAAACTGACTTCGAATCATATGATCCGGTTGCCGAATCGGTGGAAGAACAGCTGCCAGGCATGCTAGCCAGCAGAATGATGGCAAAAGATAAAAACATATTTTTCATCGTTTTCATTGAGAACTCCGGTTAATAAAATTATGACGCCTGCTTTGAAAGTACTGGAAAGCCGGATAAAATTCAAGGGCGGGCAGGCAGCGGTGCGAAAAATGACAAAAAAATGTACAAA
Source organism: Victivallis vadensis (assembly GCA_945883805.1). Taxonomy (GTDB): domain Bacteria; phylum Verrucomicrobiota; class Lentisphaeria; order Victivallales; family GWF2-50-93; genus GWF2-50-93. Next base: position 14,803 of record CAMCYE010000057.1, read on the forward strand.
TTCAGCACAAACAAAAAAACTCGGTCATTCCTGCCCGAGTTTTTTTAATCAGATGGTAAACTTCTCATCCTGAAAAATTTATTCTTCGTCGGATGCAGACCTCTTTGTACGTTTGCGTAAAATTTCGGTGAGAAACCGCTTTCTCATCCTTATGAAATTGGGAGTCACCTCCACAAGCTCATCGTCTCCGATGTATTCGAGCGCCTCCTCCAGGTTCTTCCTTTGCGCAGGCACGATTTTCATTTGCCTGTCGGAACCGGACGCCCTCATGTTTGTGAGCTTCTTTTCACGCTGGACATTCACTATCAGGTCACTGTCCTTGCAATGTTCCCCCACAATCATCCCCTCATAGGCCGTCTCGCCCGGCTCAATGAAGAAAAACCCCCTGAGCTGGAGACCGTCAATCGCAAAAGGTATCGCCTTCCCCTTGTCCATGCTTATGAGCACACCGTTGGCTCTTCTCGGGAAATCTCCCTTGAACGGGGAGTATTCGTGATATCTGTGCGATATGATGGCCTGTCCGGAAGTGGCAGTCATAAGTTTACTCCTGATGCCGATTATTCCACGGGTCGGAATATAGAATTCAAGAAGCTGTCTTGCGCCGTGCTGTTCCATCAAGACCATCTCGCCTTTCCGCATACCGGCGACTTCAATGACTTTACCTGAATATTCCACAGGTACGTCAACTGTGAGGATTTCAATGGGCTCACATTTCTGGCCGTTGATGTTTTTGGTAATAACCTGCGGCTGCGACGCCGCAAGCTCATAGCCTTCACGCCTCATATTCTCAATAAGGATCGCCAAATGCAGAACACCTCTGCCGCTGACCTTGAACGCGTCTCCGCCGTCATCCTCGACCTTAAGCGCCACATCACGTTCAATTTCCTTGTAAAGTCTTTCACGGAGATGCCTGCTGCTGACATATTTGCCGTCCTGTCCGTAAAACGGGGAGTCATTCACCCTGAACGTCATTGAAAGGGTCGGTTCGTCAACGCTGATGGGTGGAAGTGATTCCGGATTGAGCGCATCAGTAACAGTGTCGCTTATGTCAATCTTTTCAATTCCCACTATTGCGCAGAGATCTCCGCACTGGACTATGTTCGTATCCTTTCTCTCCACTCCCTCAAATGTGAGGAGCTGTTTGAGCTGGGCCTGCTGTTTATCGCCGTTCCTCTTGATCACGACAATCGGCTTGGATATGTCGAGATTCCCGCGATAAACGCGACCTATGCCGATACGCCCCACATAATCAGAATAATCAAGGGTGCTCACCTGCATCTGCACGGGACCTTCAAGCACTTTCGGGGCGGGAATCTTATCTACAATCGCATCCATCAGGGGGATCATGGTGTTTCTTTCGCCGCCATCAGGGGAGTCGGATGCCCAACCGTCCCGTCCGCTTGCATAGAGTACTGGGAAATCGAGCTGGTGGTCCAGCGCGTTAAGCTCAAGGAAAAGGTCGTATATCTTGTCCAGCACTTCCTTCGGACGGCCATCCTGCCTGTCAATCTTGTTTATTATGACAATGGGATACAGTCCCAACCGGAGCGCCTTGTCAAGGACAAATCTTGTCTGCGGCAGCGGCCCTTCGGCCGCATCAACCAGGAGGAGAACCCCGTCCGCCATGTTGAGCACCCGTTCGACCTGTCCGCCGAAATCGCTATGGCCGGGAGTGTCGATGATGTTTATCTTAACGCCCCTGTAATTCACACTGATGTTCTTGGCGAGAATAGTAATTCCGCGCTCGCGCTCAAGATCGTTGCTGTCAAGGAAGCAATCATGCATCACCTGGTTGTCGCGGAAGAGTTTTGACTGACGTATAATCTGGTCCACAAGCGTCGTTTTCCCATGATCCACGTGTGCGATAATCGCAATATTCCTGATGTCTGCCATACAAATGATTTCCTGTTTTCGATTTTATTTCAGTTCTGAGAGTTTAACCGATCGTAGATATGCGGTAAAAGTCAGGGCGCATATTATAACACATGGACTGGATTTAAAAAGAGACGAAACTATTTTTTAATGAAAATACTCAGAGGGATCCCAGCGAGTTGACCATCTCAAGTTCGACAACGGGCCTCTTCCATCCATCCACCCATCTCTCCTGCCCTGTCGCCTGTATTTTACGGCCTTCCCACAGCTTGAGGTTCATTTTCCTGCTGTAGACATAACACAGCGGGAAATATTGCCCGTTGGTTCTGGATGCCAATGCGTGAGTGACTCCCGCATCGGCCGCATTCGCCTCAACAGCCACAAGAAACCCCTCGTAGGAGACAACTCTGGCGGCCGCCCCGGTAAAGACCGATTTCCCGTCTGCCGGATTTTCTTTTACCGGACCCGGGTCATTCTTATCGCCTTTGCCTTTATCAGGCAGTTTTCCAGTGTCAGGCTTTTCATTTTTGACGGCATCGGCATTGACCGGGGCGACATCTACAAATTCAGCGTTAATCCATCCCGTCAGCCCCTCGACCGGCGATATCCTCAGCCAGCCTTCCTGAGTGGAATCGAGCACTTCTATCCTTGCCCCCTCTTGAGCGGACATTGTGTAAGCTGCGCAGGCGACACTCGGCCCCGTCCGCAGGGGGGCTTTTTTCACAACGACTCCGTCCTTCAGGAAAGCTGTCGAGATCCATACCGACGACTTGGGCGGGGCCGCAATCTCATACCAGCCCTTTTCAAAATTCAGAACCTTCACTTTTTCATTACTGCTCATCTGCGCCACAAGCGCATACTTCTCACCCGGCCTGACCCTGACATTCAGGACATTGGCTTTCACCGTGCCTTCAACAGCGTCCACGCAAAAAGAATCGCACAGCGGTATCGAAAGCAGTACAGATAAAAAAAGAATTTTCATATGTTTAATCATTTTCGCCTCAGTTAGTTAACTTATCGGATAACAGGAGCGAGACCCAACGTCTCGCTGAAATGACCTTAAGTTTCTCTCAGATATTTATTTTTTCGAGATGTTGGCAAATAGTTTTCTTTTGACACAATCGGTCGACCTAATTCTTTCTCAAGTTCTTTTCTGGCATTCCCTGCGACTCTTCCACCCCTCCGGGCATCTTGCTTCAGTTTCGGGACTCCATCCGAATTCTCCTGACGGTGAATTTCGGTAGTTGACCTTTCTCCCAGCATTGTAAAAATAAGCTCGAAATCATCCATGTGGTCGCGCAAATTTTCGCGTTTCAATCCTTTCAGCCCCTTGTATTCATCTGGAGTTATACCGAAAGTGGCCTTGGAAATTTCAGCGGTCAATATTTCATAATCCTTCTGTCCCTTGGCACCACGGTTTTGCCATTCATCGGTCAACTCCTCACGGATCGCAATACCGCGCATTCTTTTTTCGATCCAATCGTCCGAATATCCTTTGAGCTTGTAGAGCATTCTTGTCCGCTTGCTGGCAAGTTCCGGGTCTTCAATTTCCTGAACTCTTTCGTATCCGACCTTTGCCAGCCAGCGTTTAAATGGCTCTGCTTTCGGAGAGGGGATTGATTGAATAATGCGGAAGATTCCTTCGGTATGCCAGCAATACATTTTCTGCTTACCGCCAGAAGTTTCCACCTCAAGCATAAGGGGTGGTACAAATTGTCCCCCCCCTTGACTAATTAATTTCGCCAATTCCGGATCTCTCTGTTTCATCCGCTTAAAATATTGAGATGGATCCGCTGAACCTGTTAGCGCCTCTATAATATCGTTGATCACAAACCACCACTCATTTTCATGAAGTGTTTTTCTGATTTGTTTCCCCTTAAACAGTGCTATCTTTGTAGTTTCCATGAATTATCCCCTGGCATTCTGAATGGTTCAACTTTCCCGCTCCAGATGAACCGCTCTTTTTATATTCAGCGAATATAAGGCTTAACCCGAAAACTTCAAGATTGTTTGCCCCCGAGGTATAGATCGGGGAATAAAATACAATTTTGAGGTAATTTCAAAACTGCCGAATTTAAGGTAGGGATGGCTCTCTTGCCCCGTCGGATGACTGGGGCCGAGCCGTCCGTTTTGAGGCGGCGCGTTGCGGAGAACGCGCCCTACCTTCGGCATTTTGAAATTAGCTCAATTTCCCATACAACTTAATTAGGCGGACACCCCAGTCATCCGACGGGGCAAGAAAGCCGCAATTCTTTTATGTGATACAGGCATCTCGCCTGTTTCTTAATCTTCTCCGCTCTTATTTCTTGGTGTAGTGTTCGCCGTCTCGGCGAAGATTCCAATTCTCCTTGTCCGAGACGGACAACTCTACACCAGGAAAACCAATTACAGGCGAGACACCTGTCCTACATTCTTTATTCAAAGATGCCGGCAAAGGTGCCGGCGTTCCAAAAATACAATTTCATTTTCTCCAGTGCCAACACTTTGAAAAGAAGCCTTGCCGACATAAAGAATCTCCGACCAGCCCAAAGGGATCGGAGGAGATTACTTATTTTCACTATTTTTTTATCTTCCCTATTGCCAACGCTAACAAAGTATCGTATAATATATGCAGTGTTATGGTAAACCATACCTAAAAGGTTATTAATATAACCTAAATTCGAAATCAGAAACAAAATAAAGAACTTTAAAGCAAAGACAAACAGAATGAGCGTTCCAGTATATCAACGGATAAAGGATGTCCTGACGGAAGAGATCAGG
>CAMCYE010000058.1 GCA_945883805.1 Victivallis vadensis
CCCCCGCCACCTGTTACGACTGCCACTTTGTTTTTCAGATCGACTTTGAACGGTACCATAATTTCTCTCCTTATATTTTAAAACATTTAAACCAACCACAGAGGACACAGAGGGGTTTTACTCAGTGAACTCCAAATGAATTAGGCGGCCAAGGGCCGCAACTCTTTAACGTGGTACAGGCGTCTCGCCTGTTCTTATTTCTTTCTTCTTGAAAAACAGGCGAGACGCCTGTACCACACTCTTTTGATTCATCCTGAAAATCCTGTAATCCTGTCAGAAAAATCTTAAACTATTATCAGTTCCTTCTTTTTCATCTTTATTGCCTTCAAAATATTTTCATCAGGTTTCTTATCTGTAATTATTTTTGTTATCTCGTCAAGTTTTGCGAAATTCGCGAAGGCTGGCCTTGAGAACTTGGTATGGTCGGCGAGAATGATTATTTCCTGCGCGCACCTCAGCATTTTCTGCTTTGTTTCCGCCTCCACCGCGTTCTGGCTTGAGAAACCGAGGGCCGTATCAAACCCGGAACAGCCTAGAAAAACCTTGTCCACCCGGATATTTTCAAGCGCCTTACATGCCCGCGGCCCCACCATCGCCTCGCTTGCCCTGCGGACAGTCCCTCCAATTATCTCAACAGTTATCCTGTCGTCCCAGAGAAGTTCATTTGCAACGGCGATGTTGTTTGTGACGACGCGGATATCGCGGCCGTGAAGCTCTTTTGCGAGGGCGAGGATCGTGGAACCTGCATCCAGAAGGATATTCTCCCCTTCCTTTATAATAGAAGCCGCGAACTTCGCAATCCTGCGCTTTTCCTCCAGCCGCAATGAAACGCGTTTGAGGTGTGATACAACCTGCAACGGGTTTTCGGCAGGCACCGCCCCTCCATATCTGCGAAGAAGACGCCCCTTCTTCTCAAGTTCCGTAAGATCCTTTCGGATCGTAACTTCGCTGACGCCAAGACGGCTGCTCAGTTCCCCGACCGAAATCTTCTTCTCCTTGAGAAGTATGTCCAATATGTGCTCAAAACGCTTGTCCATTGAAACCAGCTCCTTCACTTACGAACCGAAACCATAACGCTTTCGTTTCAAAAGTCAACAGACGATAAAAAATAAATCGGGAATTTCAAAGCGGGGATGATGCCATTATTCAGGGAACCTCTAAAAATTGGCATATGGCGCGAGACAGGAGATTATGGAGAGCTGGCATCCCCCTTCGCCCGAGAGCTACGAGGGGACAGGAGGAGCAAACGCCAGGAGCAGCCCCATTGTGGGCTGTGACTGGATTTGCGACGAAGGCGGAATCCATAAGAATCTGTCTCCCTGCGGGTTGCGGATCTTTTTGGCTCAAGAAATAATGTTCTTCTCTCGGCGTATCGCTTGATACGCCTTCGTTCAGAAATTCTTTTTGAGCTTTCAAAAATCTTCCGCAACGCGCCAAATGCGAATTTTTAGAGGTTCCCTTTAGTTTTTCTTTTCAAGCGCCCATTGCGTTTGAAAAAGAAAATTATCCGTTTGATGAAAAACTTGGACAATATGAAAAACACGGCCCTTGAACAGGTGAAGAATGAAAGGGGGCTACTGACGATTTTTATCTTGTTGCCCTTGAGTGCTGAAATTACGGAGCCGATATTTTTTTCCGCATCAATCAGGGAATAGGTCTTTTCGAGCTGGAAAAAATGATGGGAGTCGGATGTGCCGACAAGCGGTTTCCCGTATCTGGCCGCGACTTTGCTCGCCATGGAATTAAAACGGTTGAAAACCCTTGTATAATAGTGGCAGTACTCGATCCCATCGAACAGGTCAATATTTTTCAGGAGATCCGAAAGCAGGGAATACCTTCTGAAATGCGGATAATACGGATGTGGCGCAATCACGAAGATGTCGTGGTGTTTTTTCCTGTATTTCCTCAGATCCTCAAAAGTCCTGACTGATTCGACGTCCCTCCTGGCATTCAGGATTACGACATGTTTCCCCTCGATTGTCGCTTCAATTCCCGGAATAAGGAGGATGCCCCTGCCCGCCGCATATTCGGAAAGTTTCCTTGAGTACGTGAGCACATCATGGTTGGTCAGCGCCAGGACGTCAAAATTTTTCGCGGCTGCGGCATTAATGAACTCCTTTGCCGAATACGCAATCATGTCCCTCTTGTCTTCGTTTGAATGTATGTGGAAATCGGCTTTGAGCATGGAGTTCTGCGCTTTGATTGATTTTTTCGATAATGGAACCTACTATAACTCGGAGCTGAAAATTTGCCTTATCCTCGAGACAAAAAAAGGTGATATATTCATAAACTAAATTGATAAGTGGAAGCAGGTTGATATTTTATTGGGTTTTGGATTTGGAATTACCTACGGGAAATTGAATATATGGGCAGGAAAAAATTCGAGGAAATAAACGGGGAGTATGACGTGATTGTCGCCGGCGGCGGGCTCGGAGGGCTCACTGCTGCGAATATCCTCGCGAAAAACGGACACAGGGTGCTTCTGGCCGAACAGCATTTCCAGCTTGGCGGACTTGCCACGTATTTCAAAAGGAAAAACCATATTTTCGATGTCGCCCTGCATGGATTTCCGGTCGGCATGAAAAAGACGCTCCGCAAATACTGGTCCCAGGAAATGGCCGACCGCATCACACAGGTCAGGAGCATTCGCTTCGACAACCCGCAGTTCAGTCTTGAAACAACCTTCACCAAGGAGGATTTTACAGGTATTCTCATCAACAAGTTCGGCGTGGAAAGGGAAACCATCGTTGCTTTCTACAATGAGCTTGAAGGTATGAACTTCTATGACAACGGCAAAATGACGAACCGTGGACTTTTCGAGAAGTATTTCCCTGGAAGGAACGATGTGGTGCGTCTTCTCATGGAGCCGATCACCTATGCGAACGGCTCAAATCTCGACGAGCTGGCCATCACTTATGGAATTGTCTTTTCAAATTTCATGAGCAAGGGGGTATTCACGTTCCTCGGCGGAACCGACCTGATGATAGACATGATGGAAAAGGAGCTTGAAAAGAACGGTGCGGACTTCTGCACGAAGGCAAAAGTTGAAAAAGTGTCTCTCGAAAACGGAAAGGTGTCAGGCGTCAATATAAACGGGCGCAAGATAAAATGCAGGTCAGTCCTGTCTAATGGAAACATCCTGAGCACTATTCATGAATGGATCGGCGACAATCATTTTTCCCGTGAATTCATCGAAAAGGCGAAGGCTGTAAGGCTCAACAACAGCAGTTGTCAGGTTTATATCGGACTTAAGCCCGGAGAGAAGTTTGATTTCATCGGAGACCTTCTTTTCACATCCACATGCCCGGTTTTCGATCCGGAGAAACTGCTTGCAAAAGACGTGACAAGCAGGACTTTCTCGGTCTATTATCCGGATATCAGACCCGGTTCGGACGACTATACGATTGTCGCATCCATGAATGCCAGATATGAGGACTGGGCGGAACTTGGGAAGAAGGAATACATGGAAGCCAAAGACAAACTTATAAAAGACACTGTTGTCGCCCTCGATAAATATATTCCGGGCATTCAAGACAAGATCGACTATACCGAAGCGGCGACGCCAAAAACTTTTCAAAGGTATACCCTTCACGGTCTCGGTTCGTCGTTCGGAACAAAATTCGAGGGGCTTGAAGTCAGCATGAAACTTCCAGAACAGATTCCTGGGATTTTCCACGCCGGATCAGTAGGCATAATAATGTCGGGCTGGCTCGGTGCCGCGAACTACGGGGTGATAGTTTCCAATAAGATTGATAAATATCTGCATAACTTGTAAATATGTTTCGCCAACACGGAGCCGGTTTTCTAAACCTTAGGGAGAAACACATGTTCTGCAAATTTATCACATGTTTAATCGGATATGTCCTCTTGGCGCAGGTTTTCGCAGGTGACCCGGATTCTCCAGGCGGAAATCCTTCCGCACAGGAAACACATGGAGCCGACCAGACGGTCAGCGTTCCCGGGAACGCCAAGCTCCTGCTTGGCTTAAAAAATGTGCGGAAAGACTTCCACCAATCAGACCCGGATTCCGTATGGCCTTCGATTCGGGGGGCTCCGGACTGCAGGGCGGCGGTTGAATGGTTGCCCATGAAAGACGAGATCCTGCAGGAATGGCATTTCAAGACCGATTCAAACAAAACAAGACGCTACAGGCAGGAACTCGCAGTATGGGCGTCACCCGCCCTTGCGGTAATCAACGGCATTCCCATGGCGTTTATCGGTGGAGCGGATCAGACACTTCACGCCCTTGACCTGAAAAACAGGGAACAGGTCTGGGCAAAAATAAGCAATGCCGAAATAACAAACGCCCCGGCCGTCGGGGAAACAGAAGGCGGAAAAATCGTCTTCTGGGCGTCATCAGACAGGACGCTTTACGCAAACTACGCGGTCACAGGCGAGAAATTCTGGACAAAAGAACTCGTCCCCCCTTCAAGCACACTCGGAGCCGTGCAAATATCATCCCCCCTGCTCTTCAAGGACAGATTATTCATATCTTTCTTCGCCTATGACAAATCCCTTTCGCGAAATTCGCAGAAGGCCTGGCTGATGGAAATCGGTGCATCCGACGGAGCAACCCGATGGAAAACCGAGATAAGCCAGGGCCCGGTGAATTCCCCGAATGGAATTGAGACAAATGGAAAACTCCTCATTTTCACAGTTGCGAAAAAAGGCCTTCTCCAATGCTTTGACGTCACAGACGGAAAACCCCTGAAATCCTGGCAGTTCCAGATGCCGCACGAAGTGCTTGGATCTCCTTGTGTTTATAAAACCGATTCCGGAAAAACCATGGTTTTCCTGGGCTCCAAATACGGGAACATCATCGCAATAGATGCCGAAACCGGAAAGGAGCTCTGGCAGAGAATGGCTGGAAACTGGATCGACAATACCGTCTGTGCCGGGAAGATCGGAGATGTTGATGCGGTAATAATGGGTTCCTATGACTATTGTGTTTATTCATTAAACGCAGTTGACGGAAGTCTTCTCTGGAAAACTCCGGTAGGCGGGGAAGTTTTCTCCGCCCCGTGCCTTTTCAATATTGACGGCAAGCCGGCAGTCCTTGTTTCAGCATTGAACAATCACATGTACCTTCTTGACGGTTCAGACGGAAAAATCATATCTTCGTATTTCACCGGGACCCCGGTATGGGATAAAATAGCGAAAGGCGAGACATTGTGGGGGAGTCCGGCCATAGTAGAGGCAGGAACGGAAACTTCGGCGGTATACGGCTCGTGCAGCGGAACAGTTTATGTCCTTCCCCTGGCAAAGGAATGCTCCCTCAGTGCTACAGCCCGTTCCTCAAGCGGACTATGGCTGAGCCTTTTGGCGATTGGTTTTATTTTTATATGCATTATCTTACCTGTGACAGTTAAAATGAAATAGGACAAGCTCCGGAACGGAAATCATGGCAGAAGAGAAAACAATGAGTTTATGGCAGCACCTTGAAGATCTCAGATGGACCCTTTTCAAAGTTCTTCTGGTGGTGCTAGTCACAACCGGAGTCGGCCTTTTTTATGTTGACATCCTGCTTGAAATACTTAAGGCCCCGTTGAATGCGATGATATTGAAATCGAGCGTAACCCTCAACCAGGCCGGCCCTTTCGACGGAGTCATGATCAAAATGAAGGTCGGCATTCTGGCGGGCGTAGTCGTCAGCCTTCCCGTGATAATACTTTTACTCTGGTCATTCATCTCTCCGGGACTCAAAAAGAAGGAAAGAGACTCGTTCTGGTGGATTTTCTCCTCAATATCAATTCTTTTCGTTTCCGGCATCATAGCCGGATACTATGGTCTTTTTATTGTAATGCCGATACTTGTTTCATTCGGTGTGGAAGGCGCTCAAAACTGGTGGAGACTCCGCGAATATATTGATTTTGTCTTCATGTGGCTGTTAGGCGCAGGATTAGTATTCCAGCTTCCACTGGTAATTGTCATCCTGGTAAAACTTGGACTGGTCAAGATCGCAACCTTGAAGAAGACAAGGAAATACGCGGTTGCGGTGGCATTCGTTATTTCAGCCATCATCACCCCCACCCCTGACGCGATAACCCAATGCATAGTTGCGATTCCATTGTATCTCCTTTATGAAATAGGCGTATTCGCCGCGTCCTTCCACAAAAAAAAGGTGGAAGAGGATATTGATCTGGATGACGACGGAATGACTGGGTGATTTGGAGCTTGTTTGAAATTTGGCAACTGGAATTTGGAATTTAAACTCTGCACGGGCAGAGTACAAAACAACAGGAGGTTTCATGTTCGGCTATCAGGAGCTTATCATCATTTTGGTCATCGTCCTGCTTCTTTTCGGAGGCAGCAAGATTCCGGAGTTGGCACGTGGCATTGGCAAAGGAATCCGCGAGTTCAAAAAGGAGAAAGACGGTGTGAAGGACAACTCGGAAAAGGAAAAACCAGCTGAAACTGAAAAGAAGAACGGCAAGGGTGAGTAGCGATCACTGCTTACTTTTTTTCGGTTCGTTTTCATTTTGAGCGGGGTAAACACACAAAATATGAAAATAATTGAATTTCCAATATCCAACACGGAATGTCCAATATCCAAGGAAATTATCACATTTCCCCCTTTACGCCACGTCTATGTTTTTAAATATTGAGCTCAACTCATCGGTTTTATCAAGATAGAGTTAATTTTGTCCGACTATTGAATGAGTTCGTCTTTTCTTCACTTCATCAGTTGGATATTTCCGCCGTGGCGGATTGGTTATTGGATATTCAGTCTTTCTAATCGAGTTACCCGCTCGATCTGAGAAAGAGCCATAATTCTTTCTGGACGGCTTCGCCCTACTTCGCCGTCTCTGCCTGCATGGCTTTTGCGTATTCCGGAAGTTTCGAATATTTCAATGCAAGCTCCCGGAATTCCTCTTTTGCAGTGTCGCTATTCTCATTCATGAGATATTTCAATTTCCCCTTAAGATACGCATAGGCCGTTTCCGAAACTTCATTTTTCATCTCATCGCTGGGAGCCAGTTCCTTCGCCTCGGCAAATTCACCGCAGAGGAGAAAATAGTTGAACAATGATTCCGCAGAACCGGATTTTTTCGCAAGAAAACTGAACTGCTTCATTGGAATAGAGAGAAGCTGAACCTTCTCCAGTCCAGAACCCACATTCACCGTAACAACACCGTTATTTATTGAAACAATTTTGCCGAAACTGTTTTTCAGTTCAAACTGAATACCCTCAAGCTTTACTCCCCCGTTGGAAAATTCCTCCCAGAATTTACCTCCGTCAGAAACAACCCCTCTCATTTCCGAAGCCCATCCGACAAACGCCTTCGCGTCCTTTTTCAAATATTCCGGAGCGGTGTCTTCCTCTTTAAGCGCCGAGTCAAAAACCGCAACGGCCTCCATAAAATTCCGTTTTGCGCCCTGATAGGCAAAACGGTAGCGCAAAAGCTCCTTCTGCCGTTCAAGCTCCTGGCCGTATTCCGCGGCGCGCCTCCTCTGCTGCTCCTCCTTCTCGCTGTCCAGCCTGGCACGCTCGTATTCCCTTTCTTTTCCGCGTTTCACCTCTTCGATTTTTTCGAGCTTCATCTGCTTCTCAAGATCTTTCTCCCTGAGCTCGTCCTGATGCTCCCTTCTCAACTCCTTTCTGTACGGGCCAATTCTTTTTTCATCAAGAGGCACATAACTTTTGAGAACATCTTCATAAACCTTCTCTTCGCACTTGTAAAACGGGGACGGGAACTGGACAAAGAACTCGTCGCATTTGAAAAGTATGTCCGCATCGGAATCAGGATTCCTGACTGCGAAATCGAGAAGTTTTTCGGCAGCTTCGGTATATGCCGTCTTATCGGGTTCGGAATTAAGCTGCGGCAAATGAGGAAGAAGGGGAAGCGTTTTTGCGGCACCGTTCCTATTTTCCCTCACCGCATGTGCACGGGTGGGCGATTTCATACCGGGTCCGTTTCCAGCCGGAGCTGGATTCATTTTCCATATTATCAATCCGACCGCCGCAAGAGCTATGATAACACACAGCGCGACCACCGTCACAACCTGAAACATCGCCCTTTTTTCACTTGTTTTCCGGATGTCCGAAGTGCCGGGTTGCCCGTTTTTTACACCTTCTCCTGCAAGTGCCACCCCTTCAACGGTCGGAGACGTAGATGAATTTTTCCAGGTGCTGGCAATCGGTGCCTGAAAAGAACCGGTTCTTGTCTTAACCGTATTCATAATGATTGCCTTGGCCCCTCTTTTTACAGTAAAAGACCCTGTAACTCGTCCTTCAGCCGTTGTTTTCCCGCGTCTGGCCAGACGTATGTCATCAACAAGTTCCTCCGCCGTCTGATAACGGTCACCGGGATCCTTTTCCATCATTTTCATGATGATGCTGCTGACAAACTCCGAAATATCGGGATTGACAAGTCTTGGTGACTTCAATGGCTCTTCAATGTGCTTTCTGGTAATTTCAGCCGCAGTTCTGCCGGTGAAGGGAAACTGTCCTGTTATGATATTGTAAAAAGAAGCCCCCAGGCTGTAAATGTCGCTTCTTCCGTCCATTGGGGCGCCTGTAAGGTGTTCAGGGCTGATATACTGCGGGGTGCCCATTATCTCATCGTCGACCTTGTCTTCAATCTCGCCGGCAATCCTGGCAAGTCCCAGGTCTGCGAGTTTCGCACGCCCATTTCTGGTAATCATTATGTTGTCGGGTTTTATATCCCTGTGAATCAGACGCTGCTCCTTCCATGCATAGTCGAGGGCTTCGGCAATCTGCTGGATTATGGTAAGTGCAGCATCTACAGGAATGCAACCCTCGCGCCTGAGAACCGATTTCATTGTTTCGCCGTCTATGTATTCCATTGCGAAAAAATAGATTCCGTTGTCCTCCCCTACGGCGTAAGCCTGGACAATATGGGGATGGTTGAGCTTTGCGGCGGCCCGCGCCTCCTTGATGAATCCGGCCACAAATTCGGAATTGCTCGCATATTTTCTGGAAAGCACCTTGAGCGCGGATCTGCGGTCAAGGGACATCTGGTGGGTTGAATAAACCACACCCATCCCGCCACGACCTATCTCCTCCAGAATGAGGAAGTCATTGCCTATCACCACGCCGGCTGACACCGGTGACAGGGGCGCTGTGCTAACCTCCCCGCACTTGGGGCATCCGACCTCCTCGCCACAGTCGGAATTTTCAACCTCGAGGATGTTTCGGCAAAATGGACATTGAAATTTCATAATATAAATATATATGGGTTGCCATGGTTTTTCATCCGGATAAATTCAAAGTGGGAATTTATTTGGACAAAAAACATATTTGCATCCGAATGCGATTCACCGGAATTCAAGACTTTGGCAATCAACGTGTGATATATTAATACCGTCGGAAAAATATAAATTTTAGCCGAAAAGGAGTGAAATTGATTTTAAAACCGCAATTCATGCTGTTGATTTCGGCTACTGCCCTGTTCTTTTTTCCCGCCGGAGAAGCCTCAGGCATGAAAATAACAGATATAGGAGACAGGGTGAAATTCTGTTTCAGCAGGCCTGATCCCGGGTTTGACAAGCTTCAGAGTTTTTTAAAGGCGGCAGATTCCGTAACATATTCAATGTCCGGACTCAGGGCATCCGATAAGACCGCCATGTGCTCGGTCATCGTCACGAACGATGAAATGAAGGACGGATTTGAAATAAAAACCAACGGGGATATGCTCAGGATCTTCCTGCCGGCCGACCTTTCCGGATGGGAGAAAAACTACAAAACCCATTCTGCCATAATTTCCGCAATGCTCCTGGTCAGATTCGGGATAAGGCCGGACGCAAATTACCGCATGGTCCCGGACTGGATAACCGCGGGAGTCATTTCAAAAATTGAAATGCGCAGGAATCCGGCAATGCTGTCCGGCGTACTTTTTTATCCGGGAATGCAGGGACTTGTATCCGCAGGAGTACAGCCTGATTTATGGTGCATAATCAACAATCCTTTAGAATACGGGGACGGCCCGTCGTTCACGCTTTATTCTGAAACATGCGCGGTCATAATCGACTCCATAGCAAGAATCCCGAAGGGCCGAGACGTGTTCATGGCAATACTGAAATCCGCCACCAACGGGGAAAAACCGGATACGGCGTTCAAAACTGCAATTAACGATTATATTACAAAATCCGGATTTGACTTCTCAACGGTGCAGGTTGACAACGCCTCTCCGGAGAAAAAAGCGGAAATCTGGTTTGGAATAACAGTCAGAAACAGTTCCGTAAACATATTCTTCCCGGGATCCGCAGATTTTGTGGAGAAACGGTTGGACGAGCTTAAAACTTTGAATTACAGGGTGGCAGTTCCAGCCGAAAAGGAAAAACCGGAACAGCAGAACAGCGGAACAGCGGAAATCAGATCGTGTGAAATCCGTGAACTGGGGGCGAAATGGAATGAAATTGAAAATCCGGAGAAGATTGCAAATTTTTGCGTAAGATATTTCAGCGACCTTTCAAATCAGTCTCCATCACTGATACAGAACGACATGAATAGGATGTCCAATCTTTTCAGCAATATGAAAGACGGCGACAAGGAAACCTTTGAGCGTGATTTCAAGGATGCCGAAGCCAATCTGCGAAAAGCAATCTTGAAACTGAGACAGCTGGAAGATTATATCCGGGAGAGTGAAACCAACTTTGTCCCTTTCTGGAAAAGATATTCGTCCGAACTTAAATATATTGAAGAGACGGGAACTTTCACCGAGCAGTTCTGCCCTTCCCTTAATTCCATCCTGGACAAAGAAGAGAAAAACTTTTAAAATATAATTCCTTAAACAATCGGGTCAAAAATGCTTAGCAGACAAAATTTCATATTGCTTGCGGGATTCGCAATCCTGTTCATAGTCTTTTCCATTACCGCCGTAAGGAATTTGACAAAAAGGATTGTCTCCGATTTCTATCATCCCTTCTTCTCCTCAGTTGAAGCCGTGTCGGACAAGGCCGCCTCGGAAAGCCTGCTTGTCAGGAGCAAAAGCGAACTGGCGTATCAGGTCCTCAACCTCCAAAGGGAAAACGACATCATGTCCGCAAAAATGTCCATTTTGAATAATCTGAAAATGGAAAACACTGAATTGCGGGGTCTTGTAGGAATAGACAAAGTCCCCTTCTTCAACTGCCTCACCTCCGAGATTGTCAGGAGGGATCCTGCGAGATGGTATGAAAAGCTGGTCATAAACAGGGGACTCTCTGACGGGGTGAGAGAGGGAAGTCTTGTCATTTCAAAAATACTGAGAAAAGATACTGGCGGAACCGCCTTCGCAGTTGTCGGAAGAATCAAATCCGTTTCAAGCCATGAATCCGTCGTAAGCACGATACTCAGCGACGACTGCTCACTCAGCGTCATGGTTTCAGGGAGAAAGGCGCACGGGATCGCCGGCACCGGCAGGAAAACCGGAAGGACATTCGTCGTCGGGATAAAATATCTTCCCAGGGATGTAACATATTCACCAGGGGAAGTCGTCTACACTTCCGGCCTGAGCGGACTGACACCCTCCTCCATTCTCATCGGCAGACTCGCCGGCGACGGAGATGGAAAGGCCGTAAATATAAAAGACAACCTCTATGCGGAGGCCAGAATGGAGGCCGCAGTCAATTTCGACAACCTTCACTTTGTCCTTGTACTGGTGCCCGAAAAATGATTGCAGCCAGTTACATATTCATCGTGCTGTTCCTTTCAGTGATGCTGGAGGTGATGGCTGGTTCATCCGGCGTCATAATACCTCTTGCCGCACTTGCGGTTTTTTATTTCTCAATGGTATACGGCTGGCGGGTCGGACTTTTTCTCGGATTTGTTTCCGGTCTCGCCGTAGACATGCTCTACGGAAGGGACATTCCGGTGTCGGCACTGAGTTACGCCGCCGTATCCGGAGTGACCGTTTTCTGGCTTCTCAAAGGTGAAACAAAAGATTTTTACCTTCATATAGTTCCAGGAATCATGAGCGCAGCAATTGCAGTCATGCCGGTACTGATCTTCAATTCAAACGAAATCGCCATATCCGGTTTTGCGAATTTCGCACTTCTTTTTCTTTTCTCGCTGACAGCCGGCGCGTTCTGCCTGCCGTTCCTGATAATATTCCTCGACATGCTCAGCGAATGGCTCGGAATGGAGCTTTATAAGTCCGCCAGAGAGAATATCGAGGAAAGGATGTAGGAAAACCATGAAAGACGGGATTATCAAAACTGTGATCAGAATCGCCCTGCTCGGGGCGCTATTCTCCCTGTTCTATGCAGTTCTGGTTGTCAAACTCTGGGACGAACAGATAAGGCAGGGAGAAGAACACAGGCTCAAAGTTTCAAAACAGTCCATCAGATACATCCGGGTTCCAGCAATCAGGGGAAGGATTTTAAGCTCGGACATGCATCTGCTTGCGGACAACATGCCAAGCTACGATATTGTCTTTCATCCCGCTGAAATGCGGCAACCTGGAAAACAGGGAAAGACGGTGAACCACATTTTCGCCAGTGCCCAAAGGATCGGTGCGGCAATAAAACGTAAACCGACACTTACGACAATCGGCATCCTCCAGCATATAAACATGAAACCCGCTCTTCCAATAACAATATTCCAGGATCTCAGCAGTGTTGAAATGGCGAACGCCATGGAACTCACCCCGGAAATAGGGGGCATGGAGATAAGGACGATCCCAAAAAGATATTATCCAGGCGGAAAAACAGCATGCCATCTGATCGGATACGTGGGACTTGAAGACCCAGGTAGCGCTGAAGACAGAACCGACTATTCATATTATCTGCCAGACTGGACAGGAAAGGACGGAATCGAAAAGACCTACGACAAAACCGTCACCTGCGGACCCCAGCCGCTCCGCGGACTAAGGGGAGTCCCGGGAAACGAGGTCGTCAGAATCAACAACATGGGTTTCGTATATGAGACAATAGGAACCCCGGTCCCACGCCAGAACGGAAACGACCTCGTCCTAACTGTCAACTGGCGCGCGCAGGCGATAGCGGAGAAACTCCTTGAGGACAGGGTGGGCGCATTCGTACTTCTCGACGCATCAACCGGAGCCGTCATCGCAATGGTATCGTCTCCGGGATTCGAGCCGCAGTCGTTCGTTCCAAAAATAAAAACCGATGAGTGGAAAAAACTCGTCAACAATCCGGAAAAACCCTTGATGAACAGGGCCACATTTGGCGAATACACACCCGGATCAATAATAAAACCGATCATCGCAATGGCCGCCCTGGAGAACGGATTCAGCCCGGATGAAAAACTCAGATGCGACGGCTCCCTGTCAATCGGGAACGCGTCCATCCATTGCTGGAGCTGGAAAAGCGGCGGGCACGGGGACGTGGACATGCTCTATGGGATTGAACAGTCATGCAATGTTTACTTCATGACCCAGGGAAGAAAGCTCGGCTTTGAAAAAATCAGAAACATGATGGAATCAGCCGGGATAGGAAGGAAAACAGGATTATGCATTCCGGAACGCGCCGGACAGCTTCCTTCGATGGAGAAGAAATTCCAGGCATACGGGGAAAAATGGACCGTGTACGACAACTGCCTTATTTCAATCGGACAGGGCATAATTTCACTGACCCCGATACAGGCCGCCGTCTATGTTTCGGCAATAGCAAACGGAGGGAAAGTCTGGAAACCATATCTTCTTCAGGAAGTCAGGGATCCGGAAGGCAATACGCTTTTCCTGCAGGAAAAACTGGAGACGGCCGGTGAACTTGATGTAAAACAGGAAAACTTGGATATCATAAGGAAGGGGATGCACCTTGTCGTCAACAGCGAAAAAGGAACAGCCAAAAAGGCGCGCAACGGTAAAATCATCCTTTCAGGAAAAACAGGAACCGCTGAAATAGGCCCTAAAAACGACAGGAAAAGCAACACCTGGTTTATGGGTTTCGGAGAGTACGACGACAAAATTTATGGAGTTGCAGTGATAGTGCAGGAAGGCGTCAGCGGAGGCTCAACCTGCGCCCCGATTGTCAGTAGATTCTTCGAAGAATGGCTTCCATCAAAAAAGGAATCCGGCACGGAGGCAAAAACAATGAAAAACCGGGAATAAATTTCTTGCAGAGTTACGCTTTAAGGATAAATTAGTTTGACAGTATAGGAATTTCAAAGTGTCCAGTGACCGAGAGGCCAAGTTTTAAAGAAAAAGACACAACTGAAGTTCACCCGCCTCCGGCGGCGCCTAAGGCGACCAGGGTTGTGAACTCCAACATGTTCGATATTTTGCATTTTTCAAAAACTTTGTGCCTTTGTATCTCTGTAACTATTCTAAAAAAGTTGCGGCGCTCTGGCCGCCTAATTCAGCAAAGGAGCAGTCTTCATGAAAAATGTCCTTTCAGTTCTCGGTCTCAGCCTGATGCTTTGCGGGTGCGGGGAAGATGCGCCACCGTCAAAATCCGGTTCCTATACTCCTCCCACTTTCAGGAAAAATGAACCTGCTGTGGCAGCACCTGTTCAACCGGAAGCCGCCAAAACAGCAGCCTCCCAACCAACACAACCAACACAAACCGCAACGGCTGCAACCACCGCTGCAAAAGACACAAAAACCCCAATGCAGCGTCCGAGTACGCAAATCCTCAACGACGCCGCCGCCGTGGTGGACTACGGTATCGGGGCGACTCCTCTTAATGTCAAGAAAAAACAGACCGACAAAATACAGTCCATACAGGATCAGCATAACCAAAACATGCAAAAGGCCTTGAAGTAGCGTGAAATTAGGCGGCGTTGCCGCAACTCTTGAACAATCAAATATCGAACAGCCGAATTACGAATTAGAAATTACGAATTAGTTGGAGTTCACGGCTTTAGCGTGTCTTTTCCTTTAAAACTCGGGCACTTGGATACTTGGAATCTTTTGAAAACTTTGAAATTCCTGCACGTTAAATTTGATTGTATGTTTGAATCTTGCGAACTTCGCACTAATTTAGCGTCCGATTTCATGGTGGTTGTAGCTCAGTTGGTTAGAGCGGGTGATTGTGGTTCATCAGGTCGCGGGTTCGAATCCCGTCATCCACCCCATTTTTCAATCTCATTTCCAGCCCTTTACCCCTCCGATTTATTGGTTTGCCATAATTCCCCGACATTACTGCTTTTTATCTATTCATTATCTATTCATAATAATTATTGATATTTTACATTAACCGTATATGGTAATGATAGTTACATATTATTATTCCTCTATAATTATCTATTCTTTAATGGTTTAAATATTATGGGCAGACCGGAAGCAATCATTGAATTTGAATTTAGGTGCAGAGGTGTCCTTACGGCAAAGGAGCTTGCCGCCGCCCTGAATGCCAGCCAGGCGACAGTGTCGCGGATGCTCGCCAATTTCAGAGGCGGCAAAATTCACCGTCTGGGGAGCGGAAGATCCACTCGTTACGCACTCTCCCGCAATATCCCGGCTCTCGGCTCAGACTGGCCAATTTATGAGATAGATTCGTCAGGGAAGCCCCACCCCGCAGGCCGCCTTTATTGCCTGAATGCAAGACAATGGTACTTCAAGCAGGACAATCCATGGGAATCGCTGAGGTGGAATGAATTCACCGACGGGCTTTATCCGGATCTTCCATGGTTCCTTGACGATCTTCGTCCACAGGGGTTCCTGGGGCGGTCTTTCTCCCGGAAGTATGGCAGACTTATGGGATTGGCGGAAGATCCCCGTTTATGGCATACCGACGACATAATCACGGCCCTGCTCCGTTATGGTCAGGATCTCCAGGGCTCATTTGTCCTAGGCCAAGACATGCTGGCATCGGTTCAGGAGAAGATGCTGGCTGATCCGAGTTCCATTGCAGTGGAATCCCGGCCAGAAGTGTATCCCATGATGGCAGATTCCGCAGTTGCAGGAGAATGGCCGGGATCATCGGTTGCAGGAGAACAGCCAAAATTCACAGCCTGCATAAGTGACGGGAAATCCTTCAGACACGTAATAGTCAAGTTCAACGGGAAAACTGAAAGGCCTGAAGACAGGCGCTGGGCGGATTTGCTTGTAGCTGAACATCTGGCCACAAAAATCCTTTCAGAGGCCGGAATATCAGCCGCAAAAACTCAGCTAGTCGAAGCCGGTGGCCGCCATTTTTTGGAATCCTGCAGGTTCGACCGGGTGGGTTCACATGGACGGCGCTGTCTTGTCTCCCTTGCCGCACTTGATGCCGCCTTTTTTGGAAAAGCCGACACTCCATGGACTGCGGCGGCGGACCGGTTGCTCAAATCTGATTGGATAAGCTCCAAAGATGCCGACAAACTATCCCTGCTGTGGTGGTTCGGCACTTTAATCGGGAATACCGACATGCACTACGGCAATGTAAGCCTCTACCTGAACAAGAACCGTCCTCTTGAATTAGCCCCGTCATATGACATGCTTCCCATGTTATACCGTCCAGGCATTGAAGGAAGGCTTCCGGAGCAACCTATTTCCCCAATGCCTCCGCACCCGGAATCCATCAGTACATGGTGCCGGGCCAGCGATCTTGCGGCAAATTTCTGGGCCAGCCTCTCCAAATCATCCGACACCACCACGGCATTTCGAAGAATCTCCAGAAATAATCTTTCCATAATTTCCCAATATCGCAAAAAATGGCTGACCTGATATTTTCTATGAAAAAAATCTTAAGGACATTATGAAATCAAAACCAGAACTGCTCGCACCCGCCGGAAACATTGTGTCTGCCCTTACCGCGTTCGACGCTGGCGCGGACGCCGTTTATGCCGGCATGAAAAGATTCAACGCCCGCGAAAGAACCGAAAATTTCACGTCGGATGAAATGTCAAAACTCCTGACCTTCGCCCATTCAATCGGCAAAAAGGTTTACGTGACATTCAACACCCTCATAAAGGAATCCGAAATCAAGGAGGCCGCAGAAGTCCTTTCCGAACTGGCCGTCCTTAAACCCGACGCCGTCATCATACAGGATCTCGGAGTACTCCATCTCATCAGGGAATTTTTTCCGTCGCTGACAATTCACGCCTCAACGCAGATGGGCATCCACAACAGCGAAGGAGTCAAAACCGCAGCCTCTCTCGGAATCAACCGCGTCATTCTCGAACGCCAGGTCACAATACCGGAGCTTGACAGGATTGTCGCCGCCTCACCGGTGGACATTGAAGTTTTCATCCACGGAGCAATCTGCTGTTCGCTTTCCGGAAAATGCCTGTTCTCGTCCTGGCACGGCGGCTGGAGCGGAAACCGCGGGAAATGCAAACAGCCGTGCCGCTACAATTATTTCAAGGGCGGAGATGAGGGGTATTTCTTTTCGACACGGGACTTATGTTCACTGGGAATTATTCCGGAACTCAAGCGTATCGGAGTCTCATCACTCAAGATAGAAGGGCGTCTCCGCAAACAGGATTATGTGAAAAACGTGGTTTCCGCATACCGTATGATGCTCGATGCCTCTCCGGAAAATGAAAGGAAAACCCTCGAAGAGGCGGAAGACCTGCTCGGTCTCTCATATGGGCGCGAATATTTCCCAGGTTTCACCTCCGAAGACACTTTCCAACAGCTGATACGCCCAGAAACAAGCGGCATCTCCGGAATGCTCTGCGGAAAAGTTGCGAACATCGCAAATGACGGGTTCTACGCCACGCTCACAAGGAAAATACACCTCGGCGACAGAATCCGCGTCCAGGCGAAATCAGGCAAGAAAGGAACCGCCCTGACCGTCACGGAAATGACCGTCAACGGAAACCATGTCACCGAAGGTAGAAGCGGCGAAACCTGTTTCATTCACACCGACAGGGAAATACTGCCGGTCGGATTCGTCTATAAAATTGGCGAAAGCATTGATGAAATGACCGGACGGGTTTCAAGGCTTCCGCTGTCGCCTAAAAAGAAAATTGATTTTCATGTTTCCGTTTCCGCAAAAGGTTTCAAAATAGAGGTTAAAAACGGCGATACTCCCACCTTCTGGGAGAAGGCAATTGAGCTTGCCGCCGCCCAAAAACATCCTCTCGGCGCAGAAAAAATAAAAAGTGAATTTGCAGCGGCAAGTTCGGAAATACTGGCTTCCGGAGAAATTGATGCCGCTGTGGATGGGAATTATTTCATCCCACTGAGCGTCCTGAAGGATGTCCGCCGCGAATTCTGGAAATGGGCGGAAGAGCATCTATCCGGAGATTATTCCTCTGATTTCGCTCTTTCTTCCTTGAAAAATTTTTTCCGGTTTTATGAATCGCTTATAGGCACTATCTGCATTAGGGAAAAGACAACCGCATATAATGTAGAACAGGCATCCCTGCCTGTTTCTTCTGATAACTTGGGAGATCAAAGAACAGCCCTCACGGGCTTAACCCTCCTTAGCCAAGGCTACGAAGGGCAGGCTACAAACGAAATGCCAAAAAACGAAATTAATTCGTTCGTAGTCAATGCCGCAAGGCATGTTCCCCTCTCTTCTTCAACTGAACTCATTTTGCCGCACTTCTGTCCGGAGGAAAAATTATCCGATCTCAGAAACCAGATCGGTGAAGCATACGGAAAGGGAATCCGCAGGTTCAGGATAACCTCGATTTATCAGATTTCGATGCTAAAAGAATATAAGGACATAAAACTCGTATCATCCTATCCCCTGCCCGCCAGCAATTCACTCGCCGTCTGCGAACTTCGCAGACTCGGCTTTGCAAAAGTGCAGGCGTGGCCGGAACTGGAGCAGACGGAAATCGAGTCGCTGATTGCCAAGTCCGCAACTCCAATCGAGATCTACCGTTACGGGCGACTGCCTCTAATGATGACCCGTGCCGAAATCCCAGTATCCGGAGAAGTCCGCGACACCCGCACAAATAAGTTTATTGTCAGGAAGGATCCGTTTACCGGACTCGACTACCTTTATTCCGACGTGGTTTTCTCCATCCACGAAATTGCGGATTCCGCTGATTTCCTCGACTATTCAAACGCCGAACCTGACGAATCCAAAAGCTCCTACTTCAACTTCAAATCCATCTGGGAATAAAAATTCCTGTTTCGGATGAAACGGGAATTTTTATTTTGCCTCTTCGCGGCATGCATCTTCCGTCCCCCCTTTTCATCAAAACATACGCACTATTGCCTTGTATTATCAGCTATATTTTTATTATTAGGCTTGATATTTAGATATTATTGCCATATTATTGCCTTGTATTTCGTATTTAAATGGCAATTGCCCCGTCATCATAGGAGCATGGGATGAAAAGAAAAATAGACAAACATTTGGATGCTTGGCGGACCTCAAAAAATAGAAAACCTCTGCTGGTCCGTGGAGCAAGACAGGTGGGCAAGACTTATTCCGTCCGGCACCAGGGGAAAAAATTCG
>CAMCYE010000059.1 GCA_945883805.1 Victivallis vadensis
CTGCCATTATATAACGGCATAAAAACAGTGGAGGTGGGCTTCGCGCCCGGAGCAGAGGTGCAGTCACCCGGCCCGCTCAAGTATCCGGATCCGGTTCTTTTTTACGGTTCCTCCATAACTCAGGGCGGTTGCGCATCGCGTCCAGGAAACGCCTATACGCATTTCCTGACCAGATGGCTTGACGCAAACATGATAAACCTGGGATTCAGCGGAAGCGGGCGCGGGGAAATAGTGATGGCCGAATGCATCGCCTCGCTCAGACTTTCGGCATTTGTCATGGATTACGACCATAACGCTCCGAATCCCGGTCATCTCGGGGACACCCATGAAATTTTCTTCAATGCAATAAGGAGAAAACAACCGGAACTGCCAATCGTGATCCTGTCAAAATGTGACTTCGAGAACGGGGATCCGGAAATAAATTCCAAACGGCGTGAAATAATAAGAAGGACATATTCAAACGCCGTCAAGGCAGGAGACAGGAATGTTTACTTCATTGACGGGGAAACGCTGTTTGGAAAGACAGACAGGGACGCATGCACCGTTGACGGCTGTCATCCGAACGACATTGGATTCCTGCGCATGGCTGAAACAATCCTGCCTGTACTGAAAAAAGCATTGAAAGCACCGTCTAATTAGACGTTGCTCGAAAAGGTTTTCAAGGAACAGCTCTTACGAGCTTGACTACGAACGAATTCGCCTCAAATCCAGGATTCATTGTTTGTAGTTAACCCCGTAAGGGGTGTTTTTCTTATACTTTTTCGCGGAGGCTCTAATTAGTCTGGACGGTTGGCCTGTCGCCTATCTTGTTCTTTCGTCCACTACTGCATCAATTTGAAGCTCCCTGTGGCACAGGGGCAGTACAAAGGTGTCCATGCCCTTTTTGGTCGGTTCGCCGAACAGCGGACACCAGGAACCGCAATGAGTGCGGTGTGCTGAATCCTCTGGCGTAAAGGGACACAGTTGAAGTTGATATCCGTCAGATCTTTCAACGTACAATTCACCCACAGAACCAAGCTTGATGTTCATGACTTAACGCCCTCCTGTATTATAGATGTTTCCGCAACAATCTTTTTCCGCATTTTACAATCAGTTCCATAGTCTACTTGCTCAACGGGTAATTGTAAACAGTGATTTTCATATAAGATGATGCATTTCAACGTTAAGGAATTTTAAGGTTTTGATGCGTAGCGTCCTTAATTAAAAGAGTGTGGTACAGGCGTCTCGCCTGTTTTTCAAGAAGAAAGAAATAAGAACAGGCGAGACGCCTGTACCACATTAAAAAGTTGCGGCCTTTTGGCCGCCTAATTTCATTGGACGTTGCTCGAAAAGGTATACGCAAACACTCTGACCATTCAAAATCCTTCACGTTTTATTTCTGCTTATTTGCGATATCCAACTCGGGGTATAGTTTTTCAGCGCATTTCGGGCAGATTCCGTGGCTGAATTCCGCCTCGGTGTGTCTTGATATGTAATCTTCAATCTGTTCCCAGCTCTCGTTGTCGTTCCTGATGTTATGGCAGTGCATGCATATTGGCAGGATGCCCTGCAGTGTCTGGATGTGCTGATGTGCTTCCTCGAGGGCCTTGATCCGTTCGGACAGTTCAATCTGCAGTCTTATGTGTTCTTCCCCGAGTTTCACCCTGACGATAAGTTCGTTGGCGTTAAAGGGTTTTTCAATATAATCGTTTGTGCCGGTGCGGAAAACTTCAATTACGTCTTTCTTTTCATTTTTTGAAGCGGTCAGGATTATCATGTAGGGATCTATTTTTAAATTCAGTCCGCGGATATTCCTGCAGATATCTATTCCCCGCAGTCCGGGCATCATCCAGTCAAGAATTGCCAGCTGGGGCCCGTTAGGCTTGCTGAGGTGTTCCCACGCTTCGTTTCCGTTCTGGCAGACTATCACTTCGTATCCGTTTTTGAGGAGGAGATTTGCAAGCAGATGCCTTGATATGACATCATCTTCGGCGATAAGTATTTTGAAGGGCATTCTTAGATTCCTTTGTTAGCTGATAGCTGGCTATGACCTATGAGCTTTGAGCTCGTAGCTGGTAGCTGGTAGCTGGTAGCTATGACCTATAACCTACGACCTACGACCTACGACCTACGACCTACGACCTACGACCTACGACCTACGACCTACGACCTACGACCTATGACCTATGACCTATGACCTACGACCTACGACCTACGACCTACGACCTACGACCTACGACCTACGACCTATTCACTTTTTCACAACTGATTCTTCAAGTGCTTTGCTGAGGCATTCTATTTCAATTTCCAGTTCTGAGAATACATTCACGGCCGTGCCGAGGTCTCGGCTCCTTCCCGCCGTCTCCAATTTCTGTGCGAGGGTGACTGCGGTTTGGGCGCCGAAATTGCTTACTGAGCCTTTGAGCGCGTGTGCTCCGCTTTCGAGCCCGGCGGCATCTGTCCGGCGGATCGCTTCACGTATCTGGGACATCATCATGGGAGAGCTTGAGATGAAAATTTGAACTATTTCCGAAAACAGATCCAGATCCCCTTCAATGCCAGTCAATGCCAGGCTCCTGTCGAAGACATCCGTTGATCCGCCACCGACCATCATGCGGTCCGGTTCCACTTTTGCAATGGCGGACAGGAGTTCATCGAGCTTGAGAGGTTTTGAGACATAGCCGTCCATGCCTGCATGTAGGCATTCCTCTTTGTCCCCTTTCATTGCACGTGCGGTCAGGGCTATGATAGGTATGTGTCCGCCTGCAAGCTTTTCTTTTTCCCTGATTCTGGCGGTTGCCTCAAAGCCGTTCATTTCCGGCATTTGAACATCCATGAGGATTAGGGAGAAAGGCTTTGAGCCTGAATTTTCCAGGATGGAGAGGACTTCGATGCCGGTTCCTGCGACAACAACTTCATGGCCGCGTTTTTCAAGCATGATGGTTGCGAGTTTCTGGTTGACGGCATTGTCCTCGGCGAGGAGTATTTTGAGTTTTTTCTGGTTGCCCCTCAAGGAGTGAAGGGTCACTAAGGGCGCATCGGTTCCAGCAGGCTCAGTTCTTCCGAGCACATGCATGATGGCATCAAGCAGGACGGATTGCTTGATCGGCTTGGTCAGGTAGGCTGATATTGCCAGTTCACGGCATCGTGCGGAATCGCCTCTCTGCCCCGAAGATGTGAGCATCATCAATGTTATGCTGTCCAGATCGGGGGCCTTCTTCATTTTTTCAACCAGTTCGAAGCCGTCCATGACTGGCATATTGGCATCCAGGAGCAGTACTTGATATGGGTCTCCCATTTTTGCGGCATCGAACATCATTTGCAGTGCCGCCTTGGCGCTTTCGGCGGTGGCCGGTTTCATCTTCCAGTTTTTCAACATTGACTCAAGAATTTTCCTGTTTGTGGAATTGTCATCAACCACAAGTATTTTCAAATCCCTGAGATTTTCAAGTTTTTCGGGCACATGTTTTGAGATTGGCTCTGTTGGCAGGCCTAGTCGCACGATGAAGTGGAAGGTGCTGCCTTTGCCGACACTGCCTTCCACCCAGAGCCGCCCGCCCATCATTTCCACGAGTTTGGAGGAGATTGTAAGTCCGAGGCCAGTTCCACCGTACACCCGGGCCGTGGAAGTGTCCGCCTGGGTGAAAGCCTCGAAGATTTTCTTCTGCTTGTCCGGGGCGATTCCGATTCCCGTGTCAGAAACTGTAAAATGCAGGTCGATCTCTCCGGCAGTTACGGATTCGGGTTTTACAGATACCACGACTTCGCCTTTTTCCGTGAACTTGATGGCATTTCCCACCAGATTTAGGATGATTTGCCGCAAGCGTCCGGGATCCCCGATTACGGCATCCGGAACCTCTGGAGGAACGTTGTATGCCAGTTCGAGACCCTTTTCTGAAGCGCGCAGGGCCAGCGCGGTCAGAATGTCGCCTATGCTGTCGCGCAGGCAGAACGGCACCAGCTCAAGTGTCAGCTTGTGCGCCTCTATCTTGGAGAAATCCAAAATGTCGTTGATCACGGTCAACAGCGCCTCCCCTGATGATTTTACGGCGTTGGCGTATTCCATCTGCTCCCTGGTGAGACCGGTTTCCAAAAGCAGGTCAGTCATTCCGATGACGCCGTTCATTGGGGTGCGTATCTCGTGGCTCATGTTGGCAAGGAATTCGCCTTTTGTCCGGTTTGCGTTCTCAGCCGCCTCCTTTGCCTTGTGCAGTTCCGCATCCATAAGTTTCCGTTCGGCGATGTCTTTCTGCAGGATTTCATTTTTTAAGGCCAGTTCCGCCGTGCTTTTTCTCACCATGCGCCGCAGGACGATCAGGAGGATGCCCGCGGCCAGTATGATTGCCAGCATGGCTGCGAATGCGAGCAGAAGATATTTTTCATATTTCTGCCATGGGTTTTCAACGCTTAGCCATTTATCATAGATTTTCTGATATTCCCCGTTTGTCTGAACTATCGCCAGTCCGTGATTGAGACTCTCCCGCAGTTCGTTGTCGCCTTTTTTCACGGCAAACGAAAAGACGCGTTTGTAGTCGGGGATCGGCTCTCCAGGAGATAATCCCCTTATCCCGTACTTCCTGATTGATTGGATGCCTATCGGCCTGGCGCAGAGGAATGCATCGTATTTTCCGGATGCGACCAGAGCCAGTCCTTCCGGAATTGTATTTACAGGAATTATTTCCCCGGAGAATTTCCTAGCCCTGAGTTCGTTGTGGGCCGCGTCGGCGCGCATGACCGCAATTTTTTTCCCGAGTGCCGTTTCGATGTCAGGAATCGCAGGCTCTCCGTTGCGCACAAAAAAAGCGTCGTAGATTTCAGTGTGGGGAATGCAGAAATCAGCCAGGCGCTGGCGACTGGGCAGTTTTGCAACCGCCGGCAACACATCGGTCTGTCCGGAGACCAGATTATTCCATTCAGCATCCCATGTGCCTGTGGAAATGACAGTTTTTAATCCCTCTTTTTTTGCTACTGCCCTAATCAGATCTATGGAGAATCCGGCCGCTTCCCCGTTTGGGTCGACAAAAGCGTATGGGGAGAAATCCTCTTCGCAACCGACCCGGATTTCAGTCTTCGCCCCGTCTGCCATGACCATATTTGCAAAAGATGCGGACAGCAGGATTACAGCCATGAATTTGACCGGTGCCGAAAAGCGTTTGGTAAATCTGATTTTCATAATCCCTTAATAGTAATTCGGCAAAAGGGAATAATCAATAGTTGAAAATCTGAAATAGGCATATCATTAAGATGAAATTAAACCGAAACTTTTGCCGGAAGAGATGGCTAATCCGGTGTTTTTGATTTATACTCTGCATGTATAGCATACCTTAATATGGCGGAGTGTCTTGGGATATTGCAATGGAAACAACATGAATATCGACCCGGTTTGCGGCATGAAGGTGGATGAGGCATGTGCGATATTTGCTGAACGTGCCGGACGGAAATTTTATTTTTGCGGCGAGATTTGCCGGGAAAAGTTCCTCATGGCTCCGGATGGGAAGTCCGTCTCGCGCTGGCGCAGATTCAAAAACCTGCACGCCAAGGGTGCCTTGCTGTATGCCAGACTCCATCCGCGGGCGGGCAGAAAACTGCCGAAAGAACTGCGCGCTGAAAATGTGGGAAATCTGGCAGAGGAGCTGTCATGGGGAGTGCGTGACGAGGGGTTTGAAAGGTTGGTCGGACGCATTGAGGCTGATACTATCCATAACGGCAATCAGATTCAGCTTTTTTTTCGGGGGGAGGATGCTTTTGCGTCGGTAATTCAGGCCATTGAAGGCGCGAAAGATGAGATTCTTCTGGAAACCTACATCCTGAAAGATGATGAAACCGGGAGGAGGCTTCTTGGGGTTCTTGGCGTCGCAACCACTCGCGGGGTTAAAGTCCGGGTTCTCGCAGACGCCTACGGTTCGTGGAACACCAAGAGGAAGTTCTGGAAGAACATGCAGGGCATGGGTATCGAGGTGCGCATGTTCCATCCGTTCTGGAGCAGTTTCAGGAATCTTCTTTTCCGCGATCATCGCAAAATTATCGTGATCGACCGGATGATTTCATTCACCGGTGGCATGAATGTCGCCAACGAATACGGTTTTCTTCGCCGCAAGAGGGGGCGTTCTTTCCGCGACACCCATATACGGGTGGAAGGTCCTGCGGCCTGGGAAATGGCTTTGGTTTTCGGTGAGGGATGGGAGCGTTCCGGAGGCGCATCCCTTCGTCTGCCCCCGCTCGCCCGAACCGATGCGGCAGGTGTCAGAACCCTGGTGTTGGATTCGCGTTCTGGAAGGGGGCACGGAGAAATGGCATCGGTACTGGCGGCACTGGTCGGGGCGTCACGGAAACGCCTGTGGATTGCCAATTCCTATTTTGCCCCGAACCGGACCGCGATCCGGCTTCTGTCACGCGCGGCTCAGCGAGGGGTGGATGTGCGACTCCTTCTGCAGGGGCCGTCCGACATTCCGTTGGTGCGCCATGCCGGACACGGCAATTACTCCGAACTGCTCGCAAGCGGGGTGCGCATATTCGAGTATCAGTCAGCGGTGCTCCATGCCAAGACGATAGTTGCGGATGACTATGTTTCAGTAGTCGGTTCCTCGAATCTTGATTTCAGATCCTTCTATTTCAACGCCGAGTGCAACGTCCTTATATTTGACGACACAACAGGACAGGCGATGACTCAGGCGTTCCAGGAGGATTTGGCTCGGTCCATGGAGATAGGTGTTGAAGTATGGAATAACAGATCGTTCATGCATCGTTGCCTGGATGCCGCGGCGCATTGCCTCAGTCCCATTCTTTGAACCGTAGGCCATGAATTAGTCGGTTTCTTTTAAGGCGGAGTTATTGTTTTTCGGCTGTTGGATGAATTCGTCTTTTTTCAGGAGTGTTGAAGTTTTCGATTTTTTTTGCTCAGCCTTCGAGAACAGGGCCCATTTCTTGTCGGTGATGCTGAATACTCCGATTGTGGAGAAGCCTGCGTAGTATCGTGATTTTATTTCTCCTGCGATTTCGTCTTCATTTACTGCGGGGAAGGGGGCGAAAGTGTAGGTTGTTTTTTCTTTCACGGGTGTTTCCTCAACGGAAATCATCACGGTTTCATCGAGCTGGCAAATTCCTGCGACTTTCGCAGGAACGGTACGCGAACATGCCTTGCCTACAGCTTCCGAAGCGGCTTTGCTGTCAAACAGGATGTCATCAACCGAGAATTTGATTATTTTAAGCATAGTAAACTTTTTCTCCGCGTTCTGGATCGTTGATTCCCTTGTCTGCTGCGTAGGCGACGACGTCTTCGTCATCGAGGAAAGTCAGAGGCGAGAGTTCTACTACGCAATCAGGGGTGCCATTTTCCTTTTTTGGAACGCTGATGCCAGCTTTTTCAAGACGGCGGACATCTTTGTCGACAAGCATTCTCACGCATGAAACTGCGGAATCCACGCCGTCCGGATTTTTGACCGGAGAAAATTCATCCTCCCTTTTCGCCTCGAGTATCATGGTTTTTCCCGCGAAGGGAAGGGCGTCGAATATGAATGTCTCAAGTTTTATGGCATTTGGTTTGACTGGGGTTATCTGGTTTCCATCGGCATCAATGCAGGGAACTTTCTTTTCGGCTCTGTGCCATGGAAGATTCAGGCTGCCTCCCTCCGTGAGTTTTTCAACGAAATCAACGCTTATGACATGTATTGCCGGGCTTCCTGCGATGAAACGGAGACGTCCATCCGCCTCGGTCATTTCTGCAAGGTCTTTCGGCATGTCGCTGTACTCGATGATATTGAGACGGCCTCCGGATATGCAGAAGTTCCCTAATTTTTCAAAGGGGTCTGTTTTCGCAAGCATCCGGCTGCTCATTTCCGATTTTTCAAGGAAATGAAGTCCGATGAAAAGGGGGTCAGCTACACTGACAAGCGGATTGTCCACCTGGAAGTAGGAGAGGTATTCGATTCCGACTTTCCGCATCTGGGCGACCGAACCTGAAAGTTTCAATGCGAGCAGTGTGCCACCGTGGCCGTTCGGGGAAAGCGACAGGGATTCCTTTGATTCAAGGAGCAGTTTTCCGTCCATCCCTATGGACGGCATGGTGCCCTGTGTGAAAAAATGGACGAATGAGGGATGGATTCCGAAAAAACTGTTTTTCCGGAAGAACTCGCGAGTATGGGAATCATTTGTTTTGCCCGTCATTATGAACCAGTGAAGAGGGCATCCGTATTTTTTTCCGGTTCTGATTATCTTTTCGGCAAAATACTGGAACAGGGTTTTATTCTTGACAGGTGTGATTGCGAATGTCCCCTTGGGGCCGTCGTAGCCCAGTCTTGTCCCTTGTC
Organism: Victivallis vadensis; assembly: GCA_945883805.1. Taxonomy (GTDB): domain Bacteria; phylum Verrucomicrobiota; class Lentisphaeria; order Victivallales; family GWF2-50-93; genus GWF2-50-93. The sequence continues at coordinate 8,286 of CAMCYE010000059.1, forward strand.
CTCCGGCAACGGTAAGTGCTGCGACTTTTCCCTTCCGGAGCAGTTCCGAGCCGCGTTTCAGCGCTATCCTGTATTTTTCCTTCTGTTCCTCGTTTTTAGGAACTGCCGGGAAATACGGGGCTGGACTTATTTCAGGAGGGATGACATTTTCAGGAGTATTCAAGACATAAGTGCTTATAAGTGTTTCAAGTTCCCTCCAGTTTATTTCCCTTAGTTGCGTATGTATTTTTTCGTGCTGACGCGAATTCATCTCCGGAAAAAACTTGAAAAGATGTTCTTGTCCGTGTTTTTGCAAAGTCACCCTCAGCGAATCGTCCATATCAAACTCCAATATGTTCTTTTGTTTAACGTTAAGGAATTTTAAAGAGATGAACATCCAACATTCAACTTTGAACATCGAACTTCGAATTAAAACTGAATTCATTCAAAGTTGGAAGTTCGATGTTCAATGTTCGATGTTCAAATTATTAAAAGTTGTGGCTCTTGGCCGCCTGAATTTACTTGGCGAAGATGTCATTTGATCGGTATCTGGCTGTAAAAATCAATTACCGGGGCCAATGGGGTCTGGCGTTCGGATAAGGCCTTCAGATAACACACTTTCGCCTTGCTTTCAATTTTATCCTTCCTGTATTTCTCTGCAAGCATCAGGAAGAAGAGAGGTTCATTGTCAGGGTGGACTTTCGTCAGGAGCTTCCTTGCATCATCCGGAGATGTTTTCCCGCTCCACATGTCTGCTATTATCCTGTATGTGGCGTCTTTTTCGCCTTTGTTTTTCGCAATCAGCTCTTCCATGCCTTCCTGCCAGCCGGGCTTGTCATTTTTCCACAGGATGAAGAGTTTCCAGAAGTCTGGGAATTCATCCGGGGGGACTGGCATCAACAGAATCTCGTTGTTTCTTCCTTTGGAAAGCAGATAGTATACATGGAATTTTCTTCCGGCTTTCGGATATGGATCGGCAAAATCCTCATCGTTTGGCTTCCCGTAAATCAATTTGAATTTCATTGTCTGAACTCTGTGAGCGTCCGCACGTTTCGGGTTTTTTCCAAGTTCCGCCAGATATTTTTCGGCGCGTCCGGATTTTTCAAGTTTTTGGGCGAGATCGATAAGTTCAGCGGCTTTTTCTTCGGGAGCAAGATTCAGTGTTTCGATATATTTTTCATATTCGGCAATGGCTTCTTCCCCTTTTCCGGCCCGCTCCTTGGTCATGGCGAGAAGATTCCTTGCGTTTCTGTCGTCCGGTTTTATTCTGACACATTCGGAATAGGCGTGTTCGGCATCGGTCCAGTTCCGTCCCATCGTGTAGAGGTGTCCCAGTTCAAGAAGCGCCTCGGGAAATTGCGAGTTCAGCTCGGTGACTTTCCTGTAGACCGGAATCGGGTTTTCATTGACTGCGTCAGGTGAACGGGTGGCGATTATCCTGAGGGATTTTGCATAGAAGTATCCGCCGACAGGGTCTTCCTTTGCCGGATTCCACCATTCCCTGTAAGTGTCGAGCGCAAGCATATCCATCCCGTTTTCAATGAGGGCTTCAAACACGGTTCGGTGCATGCCGAAATTTTTCGGATATGATTCCGTCGCTTTTCTGTATTCGGATGAAAACTTCTGGAGATTGCCGAAGTTCACGAGCATCTTGAGGAAAATGGTGGCGGATTCGGGCTTCAGTTGGTCAAGGCTTATTTTGTCGAGCTGTTTGCTCGCATCGTCTTTCCTGCCAGCCTGCACCAGCAGTTCGGCAAGGTGCATGATCGTTTCGCCTTTTCTTTTATCATCAGCGACTCCGACAGCTTGAGTCATTATTTCAATCTTGTCCTGGGGATTTTCGGAAAGGGCGGCCGATGCAGTGAAACAGTCCAAATCGTTGAATTTCTTCATGCCGTACGCATATAGATCCCTTGCCTGGTCGCTCTCGTTGTTTTTCTGCCGTACCTGGGCGAACAGTTTAAGCATATCCAGTGACAGGTCGTTCCTGTTTGATTTTTTCAATTCGGTGACGGCCATTTCGATTTGACCGGCAAGATAGTATGATTCGGCAAGCTGGGCTCCTATGAAAGTGTCGGACGGGAAAGCGTCCCTTGCCTTTTTCAGATACGTGATTGAATCGGAGTATTTCGAGCTTTTGTTCAATAGTTTTGATATTCGGACATAGGGTTGCGCATTGTCCTTCCATCCGGCATCAATGGCTTTTATGTAATTTGAAACGGCTTCATCATCCAGGGACATGTTTTCATTGCATTCCGCCGCACCGAAAAAAATTGCAGGTTCCTTCTCATTCCATCCCTCATTCATGAGGCTCTGGTATGTTTTCAGGGCGTCGTCGAACTTGGATTCCTTGCGGGCCGCATCGGCATATGCGAGTTTTTCTTCAAGGGAGGCAAGTCGTTTTGCTTTTTCTTCAGCTTTGGGATCAGTCTTTGCGGTCCTCGCAGTCTGGGCACCCTGCGGAGGCGGAGTCTTTGATTTCAAAAGAAAGAAGGAGAAAACGCCAAGGACCGCGACAACGGCTACGGATATGATAATCATGGTTTTTGCGGAGACCGGCAGTTTGGAGCCGGATTTTTTGCCAGATGCGATATTATCCCATTTCGACTGGGAGTCATCTGCTCCATTTTGATGGGATTCATCTTTTGGGATGACACTGAATTTCTTCTCGGCTTTGTGGAAATGGTAGACCTTGTCCTTATTACTGTCGCCGGTATTCTCCTTTTCGGTATCCTTCTCTTTGGCCTTCTCTTTTGGTTGATTGATCTGATCCCTTAAAATAGCCTCAAAAGAGGAAAGCCCCTGTTCTTTTGGCTGGGGTTTGATATTTTTCTTGGAATCAAAGGAAAAAGAAACTTTCTTGTCCTTATCTCCTTTGCTTCCGAGAATAGGAATATCGCTGAAGTTGAAATCATTGTCCGGGCCGACTTTTCCTTTTTCATCCTGTCCGCCTATTTTAGCCGAGGTCTTTTCAAATGAGGGAGTGGCGTCTTCTGATTTATCCTTGTCTGAGCTCATACGGATTTTCCTTGGAAAACTTTTAGGTGTTCTCTTTTTTTCATATCTTACCCTCTTTCAGCGCAATTTGCAAAAAAATATTATAAGGCTATTTTAATCCGTGTTAACAGAAAAAAATGCATTAGTTCCTGTTTACTATGAAGTTGGCGTTATATATTGTTATCGATTTGTGATTAAAAATAAGGAAAAGAAAAATGACAAAAAGAGACTTCGTTGTTAAAATCGCGCAGGAGACAGGGTTGACACAGAACCAGGTTTCCGCAGTTGTCCAGAAAACACTCGACTACATTGCAGACGAGCTTGCCGCTGCTCGCAACATAGAACTTAGGAACTTTGGAATTTTCGAAGTAAAAGTTCGCAAGAGTCGCAAGGGGCGCAATCCCAACAAGCCTGAAAATGAAGTTGTGATTCCGGAAAGGGTTGTTGTCAAGTTCCGTCCCGGCAAAGAGCTGAAGGATCGCGTTGAACAGATCAAGCCTTCGAAAATAAAATAAGATGAGTAATTTCTCTCCTCCACCAGGAACTTCCGATATTTTCCCGGAAGAGATTTCGCTTTGGCATCGTCTTGAAGATGTCGCACGTAAGGTTTTTCCCCTCTACGGATACCGTGAAATGAGGACGCCTGTCTTTGAATACACGGAAGTTTTCAAGAGGGGCCTCGGGGATGAAACCGAGGTTGTCCAGAAGGAGATGTACACCTTCGAGGACCGCGGAGGAAGGAGTCTCACCCTCCGTCCGGAGGGAACGGCCGGAATAATGCGGTCCCTTGCAGGCACCGACGTGATGAACGGCAATGAGAAAAGAGTCTACTACATAGGGCCGATGTTCCGTGGCGAAAGACCGGCCGCCGGACGAAGAAGGCAGTTCCATCAGATAGGCGCTGAAAATGCAGGAAGAGTCTCCCCGGAGCTTGATGCCGAATCAATCGCACTTCTTCTCCAATACCTGGACGAGCTTGGGATAGCAGGACATAAGCTCCTCTTGAATACCAGGGGATCCGGCGAGGATCGCAAACCTGCGGAGGATTCGCTCCGTTTGTATTTCGCAGATCACGTATCCGGAATGTGCCCCGACTGCAAAAACAGACTTGAAAGAAACGTCTGGCGCATCCTCGACTGCAAGCAGCCCAATTGCCGCGTTTTTATCGAAAATGTTCCTGACATTGCAGGCCTTATGGGAGAACCCAGTAGAAAATATTTTGAGAAAGTCTGCAATGCCCTTTCAATAATGGATATACCGTTTGAGGTTGATTCAAGACTCGTGAGAGGACTTGATTATTATGTGCACACAGTTTTTGAGGTCACTCATCCCGGACTCGGCGCCCAGAATGCAATCGCAGGCGGCGGACGTTACGAGATATTCGCCCCGGAAAGCAGAAAGCCGATTGTCGGCGTCGGTTTTGCGGCAGGCCTTGAAAGGCTTCTGATGGCCCAGGAGGCCCTGTCGGTTAAGCCGCCCCTGATGGAAAATATTCCCGCAGTTTTCCTCATAGGGCTTGGAGAAAAGGCGCTTAATGAAAATCTTAAACTCGCATCACTGCTCAGGAAAGCCGGCATTTCTGCAATTGCCGAGGTCGAGCAGAGAAGCATAAAAGCGTCAATGCGCACCGCAAACCGGCTCGCCGCGAAATTCGCGGTCATACGGGGGGAAGATGAGATTTTAAAAGGAACGATCATCCTCAAGAACATGGCTGACGGTTCACAATCCGAGATAACCCCGGAAAACCTGTTGGTGAATATTCGCTGAACACGTATAAATAATATTGTGTATTTTTCTTGACGTTGAATATTAGTATTGTATATTCTGAATTTGTTGCGGTAGTTTTGGATTTTAATCTTAAAAATATAACATTAAAGGACAGGTGTAATAATGAAACTTTTCAACAAGGCTGTCGTACTTGGGTTTGTCGTTGCCATTGCAGCGCTGATTTCATTCAATGTCAGTGCCGATTCCGGGGGAGACCCTTTCAGGAAACTTGGCAGGGGCGTTGTCAATGTCGGCTTTGGCGCACTTGAGATTCCAATGAAAATATATGATGTCAATAACTCCGATGGTGGTCTTGCCGCATTCACGTACGGGCTTTTCAAGGGTATCGGATATTTTGTCGCCCGTGAAGTCATCGGCGTTGTTGAAATAGTCACATTCCCGATGCCTCTTCCCGGTGCCACCGACAGCAAGAAGGACACAGGATGGGGATACGGGCCTCTCATGGAGCCGGAATGGGTTGTCGGGCCTGATCATGACATATACAATATCATATATCAGGATTTCCCGCAGAACTGATCTGATATTTCAATAGTTCAGATTAGCCCCGCCACATGGCGGGGCTTTTCATATACGCTGTAAAACAAAGATAATCGGAGGAATAAACATGTTCGGAAATGATGTGAAAGTTGTGGACTGCACCATAAGGGACGGCGGACTCATAAATAAGTGGAAGTTTTCTGAGGATATGGTAAGGAAAGTTTTCCTTGCCCTTGATGCGGCCGGAGTTGACTATATGGAGCTTGGATACAGGGCTTCCGAAAAATTATTTCCGCCGAAGGAGTTCGGTCCGTGGCGTTTCACAAAAGATGAAACCGTAAGGAATATTGTCGGCGACACGAAGTCGGAGATGAAACTTGGCGTGATGGTCGACATTGATCGCGTCGAGGAGGACGACCTGAAGCCCGCATCGGAATCCCCGCTGCATTTCATCAGGGTGGCCACTTATCTCAAGGATATAAACAAGGCCATACAGCTTGCCAACCATATCAATGAAAAAGGCTATGAGTCATTTATCAATATCATGGCCATTTCCACCGTAAACTCATTTGACCTGGAGGAGGGGCTCCGTAAAATAGAGAATGAAACAAAAGTCACAGCCGTGAATGTTGTCGACAGCAATGGCTCCCTGTATCCGCGCGACATCGAAAACCTTGTATCCCTTTACAGGAAGGAGCTGAAGACCAAAAAGACTGGATTTCACGCCCATAATAATCTCCAGCTTGGTTTTGCAAATTCAATACAGGCGCTTCATTCCGGTTCCAAATTTTGCGATGCCACTGTTAATGGCATCGGACGCGGTGCCGGAAATTGTCCGTTGGAACTGCTGATTGCCTGCCTGAAAAATCCGAAATACCATCTCGAACCCGTTCTCCGGGTTATTCAGGATATTTTCGTGGATCTGCAGAAAAACATAGAGTGGGGCTATATAATCCCATATATGATAACCGGCGTTCTGAACGAGCATCCCAGAGTGGCTATTGCCCTGCGGGAGTCGGACAGGAAAGACTGTTATGCGGATTTTTACAGACAGCTCACATCGCCTGAATGCTATGAAAACAGGTGACGTGGTTTTCCTGAATGGTACAACATCCGCATAGGATTAATTAGATCATTGGAACAATCATCCGATTAAAAGTAGTGCCCAATGATATACGGTATTAAAATCTAGACAGTCTAGACAGATTATTGAAACATCAATATATCAGGAGGCGTCTTATGAGAAGTGCCGTACATACGTGGCAGATTCAGACTGCAAAAAGCAAGTTTAGCGAGACGGTGTCATTGCCGCCACATCAATTTGCGAAAACTTTACCCTTGCAACCCGAAACATCTCTGATTTCAGGCATGTTGACATAGACATCATCAATCCGTGGAACAGCTAGAAAGTCATTCCATGCAAGTCTTTGAAAACAATAAATAATAGCCTCGCGATATTTTCTAGTATATGCCTAAAAAGAAACACAATTTGCTGAGAAACACTTCCGGGATAGGTCTTGCGACCATCGTCTCGCGGATTCTGGGTCTTGTGAGGGAGATGCTCCTCTCCAGGATTGTCGGCGGCGGGGAATACATGTCCGCCTGGGCCATGGGATTCATGATTCCAAACCTTCTGAGAAGGCTATTGGGCGAAGGGGCGCTCGGAACCGCGCTGGTACCGATAATGACCCACACTTTCGAAAAGGAAAGCAAGTCTTCCGCGAGAAAAAAACTGACAGTGATCACTGCAGTGCTTGGAGCCATCCTTGCACTTATCTGCATTGTCATCGCGGGTGCTTCACTTATAATACTTCCTTTTCTCGGAAGCGCTCCGGAACGCGTAAAACTCACCTTTGAACTCCTCCCGATTCTCATCCCGTACGCATTCTTCATCTGCCTGATAGGTATTTTCGGCTCCGTGATGAACAGCATCGGAAAGTTCTTCATGCCTGCAGTAGCCTCGATAACTTTAAACATAGTGATGGTTCTATGTCTTTTATTTGTTTGCCCATACTATAAAGATAATCCGAGATACATGCTGTATGCCTTATCGTTATCCGTGCTTGCGTCCGGGGTTCTCCAGCTTGTCTTGATGCTATGGATGCTTGAAAAGGAGAAACTCATGCCCGGAATACAATTGAAGGATCTCCTGAAAGAACCGGTCGTCAAAGAATTGTATCAGCTCACCATTCCGGGCATAATTGGCGCATCAGTCCTCCAGATAAGTTTTGTCATTGACCGCACCATAGCCTGCTACATAAGCGATTATGCGGTTCCGGCACTATATTTCTCTGACAGGCTCATAGACCTGCCGATAGGTGTGTTCGCCGTTGCCATGGGCTCTGTTGTCCTGACCGATCTTTCCAGATATGCCGCGAAAAACGATATCGAGGGAATGCTGTCATCTTTTCTGCACGCGCTCCGGAATATTCTTTTCCTCTGCATACCTGTGGCTCTTTTTACTCTTGTATTCAGCAAACAGCTTATCCATGTCTTCTATTTCGGCGGAAAATTCGGGGAGAGGGAAGTATCTGAAACATTGCTTGCAATGCAGCTGTATGCTATAGGCATACCGGCGTTTTCCGCCGTGAAAATCATCGTGTCCGGTTTCCATTCGCGGAAGGACATGAAAACCCCGGTGAAAGTCGCCATAAGCTGCATATTGCTCAATATCGTCCTCTGTCTCATTCTCATGTGGCCATTGAAACAGGGTGGTATTGCGCTGGCTACCTCCATCTGCTCTTTCGTGAACTGCGGAGTGCTTCTTTATCTCCTGAAAAAACAACTGGGGGCTCTGCATCTGCCGGCAATTCTTCCGAGTCTTTTCAGGACAATCGCCGTATCCGCTTATGTCCTGATCTTATGCTGGTTCATATATCAGCCGATTTCGGGCATTCAGGTCAAATATCTTCCGCGCGATCTGATTCCGCTTTCAATCACAGGTTCGTTCTTTGTCGTGATGTACCTTTTCATCTCCGCAATATTCCACAGCACCGAGGCAAAAGAATGGCTGGGAATGCTCCGCGGGAGGAAAGACAGTAATCGGTAATCAGTGATCAGTGGTCAGTAGCGTGCACTCCAAATTTTTGAGTCCAGCCTTTAGGCTGTTCTTTGCACACGCTAAAGTCATAGATCCCGGGGCCACAGGAGCTCGGGACCGTGAACACCAACGGAAGACTTCGAGTAAAATACCTTTGGGTGTTTTAACTTAATATCAGGAAAATATAAAATTCCCGCAGGGAATTTTATTGCACGTACGGATTGTTTGCCTTCTCGAAGCCCACAGTCGTTGACTCTCCGTGTCCGGGAAAGATTTCCATACTGTCCGGCAATGTGAAAATCTTTCCCATTATTGATTTCATCAGACTTTCCTGACTTCCTCCTGGAAGATCGGTTCTCCCAACGGAACAGTGGAAAATAGTATCGCCGCTGAAAAGCGCATTGAATCTTTCAAACAGGAAACAAACGGCCCCTCGGGTATGTCCCGGCGTATGGATTATGCGGAATTCGCAGTTTTCAATTTCATTTGACGGTTCAGGAAGATTCTTCACGAGCGGAATCCATGGAAGGAGACAGTTGTCAGTACTTTTGTAGAGGGGGAGATCGTCTTTATGCAGATAAATCTTTGATATGAGAAGTGTTTTCATCAGGTCCGGAATTGCCCCTATGTGGTCGACATGACCATGCGTCAGGAGAATCCTGAAATCCTTGAATTTATCCCTGTCAATCTCCTTTAGGATTTTGGCGGGTTCCGAGCCCGGATCTATTATGTAGAGACAGCTGTCTGCTTCCGAAGGGATCAGATAGCAGTTGACATCAATGAAACCTACGGGAACAGTGGTGAAAGTTTTCATGCTGATATACTCGAAAATATTGTTTTAGGATTAAATGAAGTGTAAACTTATAGCATGCCTGGGAAATTAATATTTTCATTTGTCATTTTATTCGTATTTTTTTTATGCGGCGTTGCCGCTGAAAAAAAATACGAAGGGGAGGGTGCTTACATGAAGAAGATAATCAAAAGTGATGAGGAATGGAAACGTTATCTGACACCCGAGCAGTATAAGATAGCAAGAGGCAAGGGGACGGAATCGCCGTTCTGCGGACTGCTCAACGACAATAAGAAGCCAGGAATATATTATTGTGTCTGTTGCGCGCTGCCTCTGTTCACATCAAAACAGAAATTTATTTCCGGCACAGGTTGGCCTAGTTTCTTTGAACCGTTTAATCCGAAACATGTAGCAACAAGCATAGATGACAGCTTCGGAATGCGGAGAACAGAAATACTCTGCGCCAGGTGTGATGCCCATCTTGGACATGTCTTCCCTGACGGACCGAAGCCGACAGGCATGAGATATTGTGTCAATTCCGATGCGCTCTCATTCATGCAGGACTCATCCTTGGCGGAGCAGGGGACCGATATCCAGAAGGCCACTTTCGGTGCAGGATGCTTTTGGCACGTCGAAGAGGAATTCGCAAAAATAAAAGGAGTGGTTTCGACCTCGGTTGGATTCATGGGAGGCGAGACCCGGTATCCGACTTACAAGGAGGTCTGCACCGGAAATACCGGACATGCGGAAGTGATACACCTCGAATTCGACCCGAAAGAAGTGTCATATCAGAAACTTCTCGGAATATTCTGGAAAAACCATGATCCGACAACTCTTAACCGGCAGGGGCCAGATGTCGGCTCACAATATCGTTCGGTAATTTTCTTTCATAACGCTGAACAGGAAAAAACTGCGCGGGAATCAAAAGACAGGCTTGAGAAATCCGGGACTTTCAAAAGCGGGATTGTGACGGAAATCAAACCCGCAACCGAGTTCTTCCGTGCCGAGGATTATCACCAGCGCTACGCTCAAAAACATGGTGCAACTTGCAAGTTCTAACGAGCGGGTAAGAATTTAACCGCAAAGGCACAGAGGGTTTTTATTTATGAAGAGCGAATACCCGAAAATCTGATGAAAGAAATATAATTTCAAAAGCCATAGCAACATTTTCCTGCATTTTGAAATCAGCTCATTAACAGTCTGTTTCCCTGCGAGATTCGCAACAATCCTTAGCAGATAATCTCGTGCGGAAGGACTTCTGCCGAGAGTATCTACTTGAAGTCGGTGAAAGGAATCCAGAAAAACTGGAAGAATTCGGGGCCGACTCCGAGAAACGGGCCGATGCCGGGAATCCATAAAACGCCAGTCCTGAAATCGCTTGAACTTGGTGTTACACGATCTTCATAACCGATTATCAGAACCATGTTGAACGTGGTTTCAAACTGCAGGCGTTTGCCGAGCTTGTCGTAGAGAGAGTCACGATACAGCACAAACAGCGGGAACAAGATTGTTGATGTGCGCACCCCGTAACTGGGCTCCGGTGTGAAATTCCCAAGCGTCGACCAGTAGAACACCGGAAAGATGGGATATGCTTTTGAAGCCCATTTACTGGTCGAGAGATTTTTCTCTCCATAAGTCATGGACATGGAAGACCCGTCAGCCGACAGCTGTTTCGCATATTCCATGGCTGAATCCGATAATTCCGGTCCGCCAACCTTCTGGTTCAGGCTTCCGCATCCGGATAGCATCAGCAGAGCCGCAGATCCGACAATGAGAGTAATGATATTGCGCATTCGCAGATCCTCCTTTTTTTAGATATTCCACCTGTCGTTAAAATATCGTCCTGTCAGATAAAAGGCAAGG
>CAMCYE010000060.1 GCA_945883805.1 Victivallis vadensis
GGAATAGCTAAGGCATGCGAGAAGAGGCCGGTGAACCCGGAGGATGTCGACAGGGTGGTTGACAACATAGTGTCCGGTATCGAAAAGGATTTCGACCGGGAGATCTCCAGTGTTGAAATAGGGAAGAGGGTCATGGACGCCCTGAAGGAGCTCGATGAAGTCGCATACGTCAGGTTCGCGTCGGTATACCGCCGTTTCAAAGATGTGGAGCAGTTCGTAACAGAAGTCAGGAAGCTGGAACAGAAATGATACAGTTATCAAGTTTGGCCGTAATGGTTGTCTGCGAGGACGGGACACGGAGAAAATTCGAATTCGACGAGCTCCAGTCGCGCCTCTATAAAAGCTGCCTTTCCTGCGGAATAAATGACAGTACTCTTGCCGAGGACATCACTCTTTCTGTGGAATATGTCCTGAAGAAAATCTCATCGGGAGAATATGTGTTCACCGTATCCGAGATAAACAGTTTCGTGGTGAAGATGCTTGAGGATGCCGGTTATCCGGAAATAGCCGGGGATTTCATCAGGCAGAATAAGATCCAGAAGATCGACATAAAACCGGACTTCTCACTTGTTTCAGGGATTGTCCACAAGCATCTTGCGGTCGATGGAGAGGAACTTGAATCAATAGCCCGGAAAGTGATTTCATCCTGCGATATTCTGAAGATAGACAAGGGTTCCCCGTCCCTGATAATTGAACTTGCCCGTTATTACAGGGAGAGGAATTTCGAATTGAAAACCTCCGGTTTTAATACGCCCCCGATCCGATCCGGCAGTCCATGGTGCGTTAAGACGGATGAAATAGTATTCTCCCTTTCCCCAGATGCGAAGATGCTCGGTTCGGAAAACATCCTTTCGGTTAAAAATGTGAGCCGTCTGTTTCCGGCGGTGAAGATTGACCTCAGACTTTTTGAGGCTGCGCGTTTTTATTCGCTGGACAAGCCGCTCACTGAACTTGCACTGCTTCCGTGTTTCAGGGCTTGCGCGGCAGGGATAAGCGAAATTTCGGATGTTTCTGAAAAACTCTATGGTGATTTTCTTGCCGGAAACGGAGTTTCAGGACATGAAGCCGGTCTCCGGGTTTTTCTCAGGATTTGCGATGCAGCCGCCTTTTCAGATGCGTATCTTGACATAAAATGGCCTGAATCAGGAAAATGCCTGAATGATATGGGGGCATTGCTTGTTTCCATGGTGGACAGGGAGATTTCAATGAGAAGTCTCAATTAACATTTAAATTTCGCTTAAAATTTGGATTATTCATGCTTTCGGTAATATATTCCGTAAGTGATGAATAAAATGGCAGACTCGAAATTATGGTAGATTCAGCTTCACAAAAAAGCTCCGGCGAATATGGCGATGTGGTCATTAAAGTTGTGAGTGGCTCCATGAAGGGTACGGAGTTTCCTGTAAAGTCGTCGGTGGTGTCCATAGGCCGCGCCGCTGAGGCGGATTTTCAAGTTCATGACACCCTCATATCAAGAGTTCACTGCAGGCTTACGTACGAAGGCGGCAACTGGTATGTTGAGGATTTGAACAGCACCAACGGTACATGGATGGTGGGCCAGAAAGTCAGCAAGAGAGTTCTCCTCCCGATTAGGACTTCCGTCAGGATCGGCAACACAATATACGAACTTTACAATATCTACGCGGCCCGCAACGAAACCCAGTCGTTCTCGATGCCTTTCGTATCCTACAGGATTCAGCCCGAAACCCTCACATCCTCAGTGGGAGTGGAGAAACATACGTCTTCTGTCCAGATCGACCCGATGAGGATCGCCAGGGAGGAGAACAAACGTCTGTCCGCCATATATAAATTCCAGAACCTTATTGCGGCAATCTTCAATGAAGGCGAACTGTGTCCGAGAATACTCAGCGCCATAAACACCATAATACATTCCGATAAATCGTATCTCCTGGTTTACAACCTAGCCACCGGAGCGTTTGAACCTGTGGCGGCAAGGACCAAGGATGCTCCAATGTCTCCGATTGATCCCTCGGCCATAAGGAAAGTCATCGTTGATTTCGTGAAAGAAAACAGGGAGGCTGTTCTCTCATCTGATTCTGCGCGGCTCAGGGTGAAAGTCGCGGGCGCACCGGTCGTCTCCGAATGCACGATGTGTGTACCGTTGCTCGGGAAACAGCAGCTCAACGGAATGATTTATCTCAATGTTTCAAGCGAGAAGGAGCCGTATACCGAAGATGACCTCAAGCTACTCACCGTAATTGGCCATACCGCCGGCATGGCCTTGGAAAACAGCAGGCTCATTGATTTCAACCTCAAGAACGAAAGACTCGTGGCCACAGGCACAACTGCGGCACACCTGTCGCATTACATCAAAAATATCCTTGCCGGTCTTGACGGAAGTCTCAGCCTTCTCAGAATGGGAATTGACGAGAAGGATTTCGGGCTTGCAAACGAATCGCTCCATATCCTCGCCAAGAATCACAGGCGTCTCGGCAATCTGGTGCTGGATCTGCTCAATCTCACAAGCGAGCAGAAACTCAATATGAAAATGCAGGAGATAAAACCGATACTCGAGGATGTCAATGAACTTCTCTGCCCCCAGCTCAATCAGGATGGAATAACCCTGACATTCACTCCGGATGCAATGGAGCTTCCGCTTTTTGCAGAGATAGACGCCAAAGGAGTGCACAGGGTTCTCCTGAACCTGATCCTCAATGCGGAACACGCAATCCAGGAGAAAATGGGAACCCTTGACCAGAAGGATGTGGGCAATATAACCGTAGACGTTTCATTCACGCTTGACAGGGAGTCAATAGTTTTTACAGTCACCGATGACGGGATGGGGATGAGTCCTGACAAAGTAGACAAGATATTCGATCTTTTCGTCTCTTCAAAAGGGGCCGGAGGCACGGGTCTGGGACTTACAGTTTCCAAGAGGATCGTAGAAGGGCACGGCGGCACAATATTCGCGACCAGCGAAGAGGGTAAAGGCTGTGTCATGACTTTCACAATACCGGTCGGACATACTGAAATCAGCACATCGACGCGGGCCATCAGCAGAAATATCTTCAAGTCAACCAACTGAGTCAATTGAAAAACTTACGTTTTGCGAATTCCTCAATTATTCAAACTGTGAATCGGCGCCGGGATTTTTCCACCCCAGTTTATGAAGCGTTTTGATTTGCCTGCATTTCTCACTGTCAGCAATGCACTGCTTCCGAAGAGACCGCCGAACACCGCAATATCCCCCGATTTTTTCCCGGGAACTGGAATCAGCCTGACCGCAGTCGTTTTCCGGTTGATTACTCCTATCGCCATTTCATCTGCGATTATCGCAGAGATTGTCGCGGCATCCACGCTTCCGGGAATCGCAATCATGTCTAGACCGACAGAACAGACGCTTGTCATCGCCTCAAGTTTTTCCAGCGACAGACTCCCGTTGCGGACGGCTTCGGATAGTTCGGCATCTTCGCAGACGGGAATGAACGCCCCGCTTAATCCTCCAACACTTTGGCTTGCGAATGCGCCACCTTTTTTCACGGCGTCATTCAGGAGTGCGACAATCGCGGTCGAGCCGGGCGCCCCGATTTCATCTACGCCGAGAATCTTCAGTATTTCACCTACACTGTCTCCTATTTTCGGAGTTGGGGCGAGGGAGAGATCAACTACGCCAAACGGCAATTCAAGCCTTTTGGCGATTTTCCTGCCGAGCAGTTCACCGCATCGCGTCACGCGGAACGAAGTCAGTTTTATCTCTTCCGCAAGGTCGTCTAGCCTGAGGTTTTCCGCACCTTCATCCTTGATCTTCCTTTCAAGGGCGCGGGCGACAACACCCGGTCCGCTTACGCCGACATTTATGACGCATTCCGGCTCGCCGTGCCCGTGTACCGCGCCAGCCATGAACGGATTGTCTCCGGGCTGATTTGCGAAAACTACAAGTTTGGCACATGCGAACCCGTCTTTTTCCGCACTCCCGGCGGCAAGTTTCTTAATCACTTCACCGATTATTTTCACGGCATCCATGTTGACGCCGGATTTTGTTCCGGCAACATTTACGGACGAGCATATTTTCTTTGTTGCGAACATCGCATCCGGGATTGATTCAATGAGGATTTCATCGGCTTTGCTCATCCCCTTCTCGACATTGCAGGAATATCCGCCGACAAAATCAACTCCGACCGCGTCCGCCGCCCTGTCAATCGCCACTGCCACCGCCACATACCCTTTTGCGTCAAAACCAGCACACACATGGGCGAGGGGAGTTATGGAGATGCGCTTGTTCACTACTGGAATCCCGTATTCCTCTCCGACTTCATTGGAGATTTTGACAAGATGTTTCGCGTATTTCCTTATTTTCCTTTCCACTGCACTGCAGGTCTTGCTGACGTTTCCGCATCTGCAGTCGAGCAGATTTATCCCCATCGTGATTGTCCTGAGATCCAGATGTTCCTTCTGAATCATCGAAACCGTCTTGAGTATCTGATCTGAACGTATCATGTGTTAATCCCCTAGTTTAAATTTTCTTTTGCGTGCAAAAGAAAATTATCATATCTCATTCGTCACTACAAAAATGTCCCTGTGCTGGAGTTCCGTGTTCAATCCTGTCTTAAGGCTGAATTCGCCGAGCTCTTTCCGGATTCCGGAAAGAGATTTCACCGACGACATGTCCAGCAGGAGAATCATCGTATATCTCTCATTCTCGGCCCGCGTTGAAAGGTCGAGGATGTTTATCTTGTGTTCCCTGCAGAATGCGCTGACCTTTGCGACAAGCCCGATCTGGTCTTCACCGTCGGCTGTCAGTATATACATGGATTCCGAGGGGGAGCTTTCTTCCCGTTTGAGAACCTTCGTCTCCTTGATCCCGATTTCAAATGAGCCTTCCGGTTTTCCGTTACCGCCCTTTTCCGACAGTGCTTCCCTTAATTTCTCCATGGACGTCTTGTCGGGAAAAGATGCGACAAGAATCATCGTGAAATAACCGCAGAGGGTAGTCTGGCTCAGATCCGCGAGATTGCCCTTGAAATCACTGATGACTCCGGTGACATCCGCAACTATTCCCGGCCTGTCCTTGGCCATGACTGAAATAACCAATTGTTTCGGCATGATTGTTTTATTCCCGGTTTTTATTTTGTTTGACTTAAAATACTGCCTTAAGTCGATTTATGAAAATACAATTGGATTAACCACAGAGGCACAGAGAATTATATTTTTTAGTCTTTATTAAATCCAGTTTATCCAGTTATCCTGTCAATTATTTTTAAATTTCCCGATGAAATCCCTTAGCCCGTAAGTGTAGATGTCTCCGGAATCCGAGTAGCCTTCGTTATGCGATCCGCTTATTACAAGGAACTCTTTCGGTTCCTTTGCTGAATTGAAAATCCTTTTTCCGTTGGCATAAGGGATGATTTCATCTTCCGTGCTGTGGACTACGAGCAGCGGGCATTTTATATCTTTCACATATTCGGCGGTCTTGTATTTATAGCGGCAGAGCAGTCGAACCGGGAATATCGGATACTGCTTTGCGGCGACATCCGGGGTTGATGAAAACCCCGATTCAAGTATGAGAATTCTTGGACTGTGATTCTTTGCGAGATTCGCAGCTATCGCCGCGCCGAGCGAACGGCCCATGACGATGATGGAACTTTCGGGAATATTCTTGTCTTTGAGGAGGCACTGGTAGGCTGTTTCGGCGTCCGTGTAAGTCCCGTTTTCTGTCGGACTCCCTTCGCTTTTCCCGTAACCCCTGTAATCAAAAATCAGGACATTTAGATTGAGTTTGTTCAGGGTTTCCGCCACATCAAGAGAGTAGGAGATGTTCCCGCCGTTCCCATGGCAGAACAAGACCGTTCCCACCTGGGACTTCGCCGGAATATACCATGCGTTGAGATTAAGCCCGTCGGAAGTTTTCATTGTGATGTCTTCGTATTCAAGACGGATGTCGGCGGGTGTGCAGACTATTTCTTTGCAAGGAAAGTAAACAAGTCTGGACTGCATTAGAAACAGGAGAATCAGTATCCCGAAATAAACGGCGCAGAGAATAAAGAGGAGAGAAGTCATAAGTCTATTGATCCGCTTTATCATTTTATCGTAATTTTCGTGTTAGCACTTTTTTAATTTAATTTGGCCTTGGACATGTCCAAATTAAATTTCCTTACCGTTAGATAATCCAATTTCGATTAATCTGCAAAAAATGACACGTTAAATCGCAATGGCAAGAACTCTTCCACCTAAAAGGCGCATTTTACAGTTGAAATACCACGAACCAAAAGCTAGTTTTAAAAATTATCAGTAAGCCATATTAATTTAAACAAGTTTGCCCCGAGCGCACAGATGACTCGGAATGTTGGTAATAGGGGGATACACCTATGAGTATTATTCATGGAATAGGAACTACAGATAATTGTCAAATAACACATCCATATTGTAATCAATCAATAAAAAATTAAAATATTGCTCTAACCATGCTGGTGCTAGTAAATTAGCTTTGTTAGGTGCCAGATCATGGTCGTTATTTGGTCACATGATTCAGCCATAGATACTGATTGAACCGGAGGAACGTCAAATGCTGGCCCTTATCAGAGTATACATCTCCATCGCCGACCATCGGGTATGTTAGTTGTTCGGTGAAAAGAGCCTGCAAGAGGATGAATCAAAGATGAGATAGAACGGGGGGGTACACTCTTGCTATTGATTTCTCACGCAAGTGAGATAAAACACGTAATTCGAAGATGTGTTGAAAGCCGTACTAATGAAGGCATAGAAACAATGAAATCTAATAACGGACAGACAATAAAGAAGGAATCTCGCAAATCAGGTATCCCTCATAATTCCCCCGAATCCCAGAACGTTGAATGGAAACGATCCTGGCATGACGATTATTTGAAGTGGGTCTGTGGGTTTGCCAATGCGCGGGGTGGGCGGATTCAGATCGGCAAGGACGATTCCGGAAGAGTTGTTGGGCTTGCCAATGCGGAAAAGCTGCTGGAGGAATTACCGAACAAAATCCGGGATCATCTGGGATTGATGCCGCATATCAACCTGCATTACGAGGATGGTAAACCGTATCTTGAGATCGTGATCGAGCCTTCATCAGTGCCGATTTCGTTGCGAGGCTCCTATTACTGGCGTTCTGGAAGCACTAAGCAGGAACTGAAAGGGCATGCGCTGACGGATTTCCTGCTCAAGAAAATGGGCATGACCTGGGACCGTGTGATAGAGGACAATGCGTCTTTGGATGATATTGACGGAACGGCCATTGATATCTTCAGGCGGGATGCGGCCAAAGCCGGACGCCTGCCGGATCTGGGTGATTTGTCGGTCAAAGAAGTTCTTACGAAACTGCGCCTGCTTACTCACGAAGGAATAACCCGTGCAGCGCTGGTTTTGTTCGGGAAAGATCCAGGCGAATTTTATCCGAATCTGTTTGTCAAGATCGGGCGTTTTGGCAGCACCGACGTGGAACTGCGTTTTCAGGAGGTCTGTGAAGGGAATCTGATGCGGATGCTCAAGGATGTGATGGAACAACTGGAAAGGAAATTCCTTACCAAGCCGATTCGATTCGAGGGAATTCACCGCATTGAAGAGCTGGAATATCCGGTGGCGGCATTGCGAGAGATGCTTCTCAATGCGTTGGTGCATCGCAACTATATGGGCAGTATGACACAGATGAAGGTATATGATAACCGGCTGACCCTTTGGAATGCGGGAACTCTGCCGGAAGAGCTGACCATTGAACAACTGTTCAAAATCCATGAATCCATACCACGAAATCCGCTGATTGCTGAAGTCTGCTACAAGGTGGGATACATAGATTCCTGGGGGCGCGGTGTGGAGAAAATCGCCGAAGCCTGCCGGGAAGCCGAATTGCCGCCGCCGCAGTTTACTGAACGCTCCGGCGGAATACTGGTCGAGCTGTGTAGAACGCCGGTGAAAACGCCGGTGAAAACGCCGGTGAAAACGCCGGTGAAAACGCCGGAGGCAATCCTTTCTGTGCTCCGAGTTGAACCAACTCTGACACTGGTGGATGTCGCCACTCAAATTGGCAAGTCAGTGAGTGCGGTGGAGCGGGCTGCGAAAAAGCTCGGAGAGCAGGGAAAACTGAACTATAAGGGGCCGCAAAAAGGCGGACACTGGGAGGCCTCCGAAGACTAAATTTTCAGAAGAGCGTCTGGAGCAGGAGATAATCGAACTTCTGGATCAATAAGGATATCATGTGTGATTGCGAATCTACGCTAAGATTCAGTGCTAATGAAGTTGCAGACCACATCCATTGCCCGCCGAAATGGAGAAATAACGCCTTCATGCCGCTCAAAGCCGTTGAGCAGTATGAGGATAATTGGGATATTCTCTTGAGCTGACTGACCTCATTAAAGGGAAAGTTGGTCTGATGACAAAGACTGCCCTCGCATGGAACTCAAGACACGCTTCCGACTTCGCCAAGATGCTTCCCACTTCGCTGAGAAGCTTCCTCCGTCGCCAAGGCTATGGGGGACAGGCCGAGGGACAGGACGACGGACAAGAAAGATGTGCCACGTCATTCGACATGGTGTAAAACTCCAACTAAATTTCCGAACTTTCTAACGCCCATGGTCTGGCACCGAGCGGAGCGAGGTTGCCAGCACCTGGATGATTAAAATTCTAAATCCTTTGTTCTCTCACAGAGGCACGGAGACACAGAGAATTTTTTACCACGAAGTAAGGAAGGGCACGAAGAAAGACATCAATCTTATTTTCCCCTCGCTTCTTGCTCGGTTGAGACAAACCCTTTTGAAAAAGCGGTTCTTTCTCAAACTCTTTTCCGAAAACTTTTGCTTATTTTATCTCTGTGTCCTTTGTGGCTCTGTGAGATAATCTCTTTTTTTTATTTTAACTTCTAAATTGCCGTTTCGCCCATTCTCCGATTCACCGATTCAAATTTGTCTTAAAAATTCAGACATGGATTCCTGCCAGGAAGGTCTTTTGAAATCCAGCACCCCGTCTATTTTTGAACAGTTGAACCGGGAATTTTTAGGGCGCTTTGCCGGTGTCGGGAAATCAGCGCTTGAACAGGAACTCACTTCCTTGTCAATTTTCTTTTCCAGCAGGATGAATTTTGCGACTTCGTAGCGGCTGGCGTACCCGTTGTCGGCGAAATGATAAAGGCCTTCGGTCTGGTTTTTAATGAGGCACATTATGGCGCGTGCGGCATCGGCTGTCCAAGTCGGAGAACCTGTCTGGTCTCCAACCACTTTCAGTTTCGGATTCCTGTTCGCGGCTTCCAGGAGTTTGCTTATGAAATTGACTCCGTGTGTGCCATAGGTCCATTGAAGCCGGACAATCGCATTGCGGCAGTCCGACGCCTGAAGCAGTTTTTCACCTTCGAGTTTTGTCGAGCCGTACCAGCTTAGGGGTTTCGGCATGTCGTTTTCTGAAAGGATGTTTTCGGATTCGTCCCCGAAAACGAAATCGGTGCTGATATGGATGAGGTATTTATTTTTTGCGGACTTCGCAAGGGATTCGACGGCCAAGGCGTTTACTGACCTGCACGCTTCTCTTTCAGTTTCGGCCTTGTCTACGGCGGTATAGGCGGCGCAGTTCACGATGAAGTCGGCGTTGGAAACTGCATTCCTGATATCGGCGTCCCGGGTGATATTGAATTCCGGCAGGTCGAAAATGAGAACTTCATAATCGGTCGATTTTGCGAGTTTCGCAAGATCCGAACCGAGCATCCCTTTTCCTCCGAGTATGGCGATTTTTTTCATTTTGGCGGATTGTCCTCCACGAGTTTCTGCACGTAAGAAAGGGATTCGAAGGTGCCTGCGTCGCTCCACCAGCCGTCCATCCTGCTCCAGCTCATTATGCCGCGCCGGATGTATTCGTTGTTGACGTCCGTGATTTCAAGTTCGCCACGGCCAGACGGTTTGAGCGTCCTGATTATGTCGAAGACTTCACCGTCATAGAAATATATGCCGGTGACCGCAAGATCGGATTTCGGGATTTTCGGTTTTTCCTCGATTGAAATCACTTTGTCGCCTTTGACTTCCGCCACTCCGAAACGCTGGGGATCCTGGACTGGTTTCAGAAGGATGTGCGCGCCTTTTTTCTGTTTCAGATATTTTTCGAGATAGGGCTTCATCGAGTCTTCGAATATGTTGTCGCCCAGGATGACGGCAACCGGAACACTGTTTGAAAAATCTTCAGCGAGACTCAGCGCCTGGGCGATTCCGCCAGCCTGATCCTGGACTTTGTATGTGAAACGGCAGTTGAAATCCTTGCCGGATCCAAGAAGACCGACGACATCGCCCATGTGGTCAACGCCGGTTACAATCAGGATGTCCTCTATTCCGGCACCGGTCATTTTTTCAATGGGATAATAAATCATGGGTTTTCTTCCGATAGGCAGAAGATGCTTGTTGGTTATGTTCGTCAGCGGACGCAGTCTTGTCGCAGTCCCGCCCGCAAGAATAATGCCTTTGGCAACAGTGGAAGGTTTTGTGTTCATGTCTTTGCACCCGTAAATTTTTATTTGTGAAAACGGAAATATAATCCATTAAGACTTAAACTTCTCCGTTCATCACTTAAAATCCCCTGAAAATAAAAAGAGAGATTTCAAGCAAGTCATATTGCCTTAATCTTGATGAAATGATAATTTCTGTTGTAGACTAGGCAATAGCGGAGGCAAAAGCTTGAAATATGAATATCCAATATCGAACACGGAATATCCAATGTCCAAGTTAATATTATTCTGGAAATTAATTCCGATGGAAATTGGGAATTGAGTGTTGGATATTGGTGTTAATTGAAGAGGGGTTCCCATGGGTAACACTGTAAACAATGTTGTCAAGAAATACAATGGTGACGCTACTAGGCTGATGGACATCCTGATAGACATCCAGTCCGAACTCGGGCATCTTTCCGACTGGACTGTCGAGCAGATTTCCAAGACGCTTGATGTCCCACGGGTCAGTATAGAGCAGACAGTTTCATTCTACCACTTCTTCACTAAGGAGCCGCGCGGGAAATATACGGTTTATCTGAACAACAGCGCGGTGGCCGGATTCTTCGGGCGTGCGGAAGTCGCAAAAGCTTTTGAGAAGGCGGCCGGCTGCGGTTTCGGTCATGTCACTCCGGACGGACTGATCGGACTCTTCGACACTGCCTGCATCGGGATGAGCGATCAGGAGCCTGCCGCAATCATAAACGACGAGATTTTCACAAGTCTCACCCCTGCCAAGGCGAAAGAAATAATTGCCGGAATGAAAGCGGGAAAATCCGTTGAAGCCCTCAAAGGCGGGAAATACGGGGACGGGAAGAACTCCAACCCCCTCATCCGCTCCATGGTGAACAGCAACATAATGAAAAAGGGAGAGGTTATCTTCAGCGACTACATTCCCGGTTCCGGGATTAAAAAAGCCGTGCAGATGAGTTCCAGTGAGATAATCCAGATTGTTAAATCATCCTATGTGAGAGGGCGCGGCGGCGCAGGATTCCCTACGGCGATGAAGTGGGAGGTCGCGAAAAGGGCGACTGGCGATGTGAAATACATTTTCTGCAATGCCGACGAAGGCGAACCGGGAACTTTCAAGGACAGGGTGATTTTGACGGAACTGCCGAAACTCGTCTTCGAGGGAATGGCGATTGCAGGTTATGCGGTAGGGGCGAAGTATGGGATACTGTATCTCAGGAATGAATACCTATACCTTCGGAAATATCTCGAAAGTGTCCTCGATGAAATGCGGAATGAAAATCTCCTGGGTGTTCTGATCGCGGGAAAACCCGGGTTTAATTTCGACATAAAGATCCAGTTCGGCGCGGGTGCTTATGTCTGCGGGGAGGAGTCGGCGCTGATAGAATCCGCAGAGGGTAAACGTGGTGAACCGCGCGACAGGCCGCCGTTCCCGGTTGAGAGAGGATATCTTCAGAGACCGACGGTTGTCAACAACGTTGAGACGCTCTGTTCGGTTGTCAAGGTTCTCCTGAACGGATCCGATTGGTACAACAGTATCGGCACAAAAGAGTCAAAAGGGACAAAGGTGATAAGTGTTTCAGGTGACTGCGGAAAGCCGGGGATATACGAGATCGAGTGGGGATTTGCGGTCAATGATATTTTAAAAATGGTCGGTGCGGAGAAGGTTCAGGCGGTACAGGTTGGCGGACCTTCCGGTTCATGCATCGGGCCGGGGGAATTTTCCCGTGAGCTTTCATACGAGGATCTGGCAACCGGGGGCTCCATGATAATCATCGGGGAAAAACGCGACCTGCTGAAGGATGTCATCCTTAATTTCACGGAATTTTTCAGGGACGAGTCATGCGGTTCTTGCGTTCCGTGCAGGGCGCTTTCCGGAATGAGCGAGGTCATTCTGGAACGCATCATCGATGGAAAGGGAACTGCAGAGGATGTCGGCAATTTCGTCAAATGGCATTCCATCATGAAGAAGAACCGTTGCGGGCTGGGGCAGACCGCCCTCAATCCGATCGTGAGCACGATTAAGAATTTTCCAGACCTTTACAATAAGAGGATAAAGGCGGGGGATGAAAGAACATGTCCCGCATTTGATCTCGAAAAAGCAGTTGCCGATTTTGATGCCGCAACTGCGGAAGTGAGGTGATCCAATGTCAACATTTGTGAAATTTACCATTGATGAGATTGTGTGCATGTCCGAGGAGGGCAGACAGCTTATCGAGGCCGCCGTTGAAAACGGGATCTACATCCCGAACCTGTGTAATTATCCGGGAATCCCGCCGAAGGGGTCGTGCCGGATATGCACCGTGGAGATCAATGGCAGGCATGCGACAGCCTGTACGACAAAAGTCGTCGAAGGCATGGAGATAAAGAATATTACTCCGGAGCTTGAGGAGTTCAGGAAGGCTGTTGTCGAGATTCTCTTTGCGGAGGGGAATCATCTCTGTCCGTCCTGCGAGAAAAGCGGATTCTGCGAACTGCAGGCGCTCGCCTACCGCTACAGGATCACCGTTCCCGGATTTCCATACATGTTCCCGAAAAGGGACGTGGAGGCGTGGCATCCCAAAATTCTCAAGGATCATAACAGGTGCATCCTCTGCAAGCGCTGCATCCGGGGAATTCATAACAGCGAAGGCAAGCCCATCTTCGATTTCGGGAAACGCGGAGACAAACTGGTGATTAACATTGATCCTGACACTTCAAAGAACATCAGTGACGATCTGGTGCAGAAGGCGATGGACATGTGCCCGGTGGGTGCCATCATCAGGAAGGAAATCGGCTTCAAAGTCCCGATAGGTGAGCGCAGGTACGATATCGCCCCGATCGGAACGGAAATTGAAAATTAAAAAATTCCGGAGAAATTTTTATGCCTAAGAAAATATTGGCGACAGCGTCTCTCGCAGGATGTTTCGGATGTCACATGTCATTCCTTGATATTGACGAGAGGCTCTTTGACCTCATCGAGATTGTTGAATTCAACAAGTCGCCGATCGACGACATTAAAAAATTCACTAAACACTGCGACATCGGGCTTATTGAAGGCGGATGCTGCAACGATGAAAACGTCCACAACCTCATTGACTTCAGAAAGAATTGCGATGTCCTTGTCTCGGTCGGGGAATGCGCCATAATGGGAGGACTTCCCTCGATGAGGAACTGGATTCCGCTGAAGGAGTGTCTCGAAGAGGCGTATCTCAACGGTCCCACTGTCTTTGACTGCAACGAGAAAAAAATAATCCCGAATGATCCCGACATTCCGAAAATCCTCGACCGCGTATATCCCTGCCACGAAATCGTGAAGATTGATTATTTCCTGCCCGGCTGTCCGCCTTGCGCCGACCTGATATGGAACGCGCTCCATGCCCTGGTGACAGGCAGACCGCTGGATTTGCCGTATGAGGTTTTCAAATACGATTAATCCATCCTGAGTTATGACGGATGGATTAATTGTATATGATATATGCTCGAAAAGTATGGCGTTTTCGATGAAAACGCCTCGCGAGCCAGTTTTATTTGCCCCGTCGGATGACTGGGGTCGAAACTGGCATACTGAAGACATGGACAAGAACAGTTGCTATATTTTTTCATAAGGAATTGAAAGATCAAATATAAACGAGGAATAGTTCATGCCCAG
Source organism: Victivallis vadensis (assembly GCA_945883805.1). Taxonomy (GTDB): domain Bacteria; phylum Verrucomicrobiota; class Lentisphaeria; order Victivallales; family GWF2-50-93; genus GWF2-50-93. The sequence continues at coordinate 14,037 of CAMCYE010000060.1, forward strand.
GAAAATCATAATCGAGCCGGTGACACGCGTCGAAGGACACGGTAAAGTCACCATCCATCTTGACGACAATGGTGAAGTTACGCAGAGCCGTCTCCATATCGTGGAGTTCAGGGGGTTTGAAAGATTTGTGCAGGGGCGCCCGTACTGGGAGGCTCCGGTCCTTGTCCAGAGACTCTGTGGAATATGCCCTGTGAGCCACCATCTCGCCGCCGCAAAGGCGATGGATGTGGTTGTCGGCGCGGGCGACGGAGAGGGACTGACCCGGACCGCTGAGAAGGTCAGAAGGCTTATGCATTATGGTCAGATCTTCCAGTCGCATGTGCTCCATTTTTTCCATCTCGCATCACCGGATCTCCTTTTCGGTTATGACGCGCCTCCGGAAAAACGGAATGTCATAGCTTTGGCGATGGAAAACAAGGAATTGGTGAAACAGGCCGTCCTCATGAGGAAATTCGGACAGGAAATCATTGCCGCAACAGCAGGTAAGAAAATCCACGGCACAGGCGCGGTCCCGGGAGGAGTGAATAAGAGCCTAAACGAAAATGAACGCGACATCTTCCTCAAAAGCCCGGCACCGATGAATGCCGACAAGATGGTTTCATGGTCCCAGGACGCATTATCTTTCTTTAAAGGATATTACAAGAAGAACAAGGATTTCATTGATAATTTCTCGAAATTTGAATCCAATCATCTGAGTCTTGTCAGGAAAGACGGAGCGCTTGACCTTTATCACGGAGTAATGAGGGCGGTTGATTCCAAAGGGAAGAAGATCCTCGACGATGTCAACTGTCAGGATTATTTGAAATATATCCGCGAGGAGACGAAGAGCTGGACATATATGAAATTCCCTTACCTTACCAGCCTCGGGACTGAAAAAGGCTGGTACAGGGTGGGGCCGCTGGCGAGACTTAACACCGCCGATTTCATCCCCACGCCTCTTGCGCAGACCGAATTTGAGACGTACAAGAAAAATACAAACGGCAGGCCTAACGACATGTGCATGCATACTCACTGGGCCAGGCTTATTGAGATTTTGCATTCCGCCGAAAAAATCCGCGAGCTTCTCAACGATCCGGATATTATAGGCGGAAATCTCATGGTCAAAGGTAAAAGGGAAAAGGAAGGTGTCGGCCTTATCGAGGCTCCGCGCGGAACTCTTTTCCATCATTACCGCGTCAGTGAAAACGATCAGATTGAAATGGCGAATCTTATTGTTTCCACCACCAACAATAATGAGCCGATGAACAGGGGTGTCAACTTTGTGGCAAAAGCACTCATGACTGCCAGGAAGGAGATTACCGAAGCAATGATGAATGCGGTCGAGGTCGTAATCAGGGCATACGATCCGTGTCTTAGCTGCGCCACCCACGCCTACGGGAAAATGCCGCTGGAGCTTTCATTGCATGACGCCAACGGGAAACTGATTAGCAGGAAAAGGAAATAGTCGTCAGCCTGCCCTTCGAAGCCTTGGCGTAGTAGGGTCGTCAGTTGCTGGTCGTCAGTAGCCGGTGATCAGTGATCGGTTATCGGAAACTGTTGAACGGGAAAACCACAGAGGTCTCGGAGCGATAATGTTCTGTGTACTCGAAAAACTAAGGAAAGAATGTTTATACTAAGTTGCAATCAAAGAGCACGGCAACAGAGTGCCGTGGCTACAATCCGCCTAGTCGGATAGCCGCGTCACTCTGTTGACGCGTTTCTTTCCCAACAAATGCAACTCGATATTAGTTGTTTAGAGCGCACAGAGGGGAATATTCTCAGATCAGACAATATTTGGATACCAATGAACTCCACCATCAACATATTCAAGAAGAGAAACTCCTCCAGAATTTTAATCTACGGGATCGGGAATCCGTCGAGACAGGATGATGCGCTGGGAATTGTTTTTGTGGAGAGACTGCAGGAATGGGTGAACAGCGAAGATTTGCCGAATATAACTTTCGATTCAAATTATCAGCTCAATATTGAAGACGCCTATGATGTTTCCGAAAAGGATGTCGTTGTTTTTGTGGATGCGTCCATGGAGCCGATTGACGGTTTTTATTTCCGTCAGATATTCCCCGGGAACACAATATCCTTCTCGAGTCATTCAATGAGTCCGGAATCAGTCATTGCGCTATGCGAGGAACTCTATGGTAAAAAACCGGCGGCGTATCTGCTCACGATAAAGGGTTTTTCATGGGAGCTTGATTCCGCAATGACTGAAAATGCCGGGAAAAACCTCAATTCCGCAATAGATTTCGTCATGGATCTACTGAAGTAGCACAGGCATTCCTGCCTGTGATTTTTTTTGTCTGACCATATATATTTTTTCCCGGCGCCCGGAAAAATATTCCTGGTTTTATCCTTGAAAAAGCTGTATTGCAATGTATTCTAATAGAATTAAAAAGAACACAATAGAAGCAAATGGAGTAATATCATGAGCAAGACTGTGACATTGCGGATCGGGGAGAACATCTATGATATGTTCCGTGCCATGGCCGAACGCGAAAATCGTCCGCTGTCCAATTTCATAGAAACGGCAGCTCTGCGTTATTTGCAGGAGCATGAACTCGCCGATGAGTTTGAAATGCGGGAAATATCCCAAAACGCCAATCTTCTCTCAAGTCTGAAAAGAGGACATGCCGACGCCAAGGCAAGAAGGGGGCGCTTTGTCTGAGTACCGTATCTTTGAAACCGACGAACTGATAAAGTCTATAGACAGACTTCCGGAAGAAGACGCCTCTTTTGTCCGGACCAAGCTCTCTTCCCATGTCTATCCCCAGCTGAGGAAAATTCCATTCTACGGTTCGAATATCAAAAAGCTGCGTGCGTATTCCCCTGAAACCTGGAGATACAGGATCGGCAAATACCGCGTATTTTTCCAGGTGGAGAATTCCGAGAGGACCGTATTCATCCTAACGGTCGAAAAACGCAAGGACGCTTATAGGTAAAGATTTTTTCCCTTTTTGCAGGAATTAAGCTTGGTGCATTGGTGGTTAGTCTTCTGGGTAGTGCACGGGTGTTTGTTATACCGCCAGACTCATCTTGTAATCGTTCAAGATGTATCCGTTTCCGAAATCTGTGTCGACTTCTTTCTGAATGGTGAATCCGTATGCCTTATATGCCCGTAGACCTTTTTCATTGTTTCTGTTGACATATAAGATGACTTCGCGGGCTTTTTGGGTTTTAGCATAAGCAACCACATCGGTCAAGCAGATTTTGCCGATGCCGAGGCCATGGAATTCTATCTTTAGATAAATCTTGTATAATTTGCACTGGGTCGGTTTGAACATGGAAAACGAATAAAAGCCTATGGGTTCTTTCTCTTCTTCAACAATCTTCCATTGAATGCCATGTTTGATTTCGGAACTGATAGTTTCGGCATTGTACATTTTTTCGAGCATGAAATCTATCTGGTCGGAACTTATTATCCCAGTATAATGCCTGACCCATATTTCGCGGGCAAGCTTTTGCAGAAGCGGGATATCATTTTCACCAGCAAGCCGCAATACGTTCATTTTAGCCCCTAATCAAAATCATAATATATTTTCCCAGTCGCTGGGAAAATATTGCCGTTCATTTCTTCTTCAGCTTAATCTTTTCTGTGGGTATGAGTATTTTCTGGAGTTCGTCCGTGTGTTTTTTGACTGCGGCAAGCGTCTCCGGGGTGATCATCTTGCTGTATTTGTTAATTTGTTCCCTGACCGGTTTCATCAGTTTATCCTTCAGCATGCCCTGGGCCCCTGGAGGTATCTGTTTTTCAAGTTGTGCCGTGTTATGCTGGAGAAGCTGATAGAGATAAGCTGTCGTAACCGCTGAAGATACCTTCATGAAATTATCATAGCTTGTAAAACCTTTGTCTTTGGCGAACGTCTCCCATTTCTCCTTGTTTGCCGCAATTGTAGTCATAACCGCAGCGACAGAGTCTGGGTCTGCAGGATTCAGACCCTTGTTTTCCTTGAGGAATTCCGGGAAAGCCGCTATAAACTTGATGACTTCATCTTCTGAAGCTGAAAGCAGGGGCGGATTCACGGAATCTTGGGCGTTAATCGAAAAAACTGCAAATGTAGCAATGAATAACAATACTGATAAAATCTTTTTCATTTCCTCTTTGTCCCTTTGTTATAAATATTTTACCGGTCCCCCTGGTAAAATATTTATCATTTGATCATTCCCTTTTTTCTCGCATATTTGAAAATGCCTCCGGCTTCAACGACTTCCTTTACGTCGCCGATGTCCTTCAGTTTATGAATCTTCCCTGTTTTTACTATCTTCAGTTCATTTTTGTCGAGATGTATTTCAACTTCATCCCCTGTTTTGAGCTCCTTGCTGAGATTATCCTCCGTTGTCTCCACGGGATAGACTTCTCCTGTGGCGATGCAGTTACGGAAGAAAATCCGGGCGAAGGAATTTGCTATGACCGCTTTTGTTCCGGCCGCCCCGAGGCTGACCGGTGCGTGTTCCCTGCTTGAACCGCATCCGAAATTATTCGCGCCGATGATAATCGGATATTCGGTTTTGAACTCACCGTCTTTTACAAAACGTGTTTTGTAGCTGTCGGGCAGACCGCAGAGCGCGTAACTGCCGAGTTTCTTGTATTCCTCCGGATTTGTGGGTACTAGATTCAAATACTGGGCTGGAATTATCTGATCCGTGTCGATATTGTCGCCGACAATGAACACTTTCCCGCTGATTATGTTTTT
>CAMCYE010000061.1 GCA_945883805.1 Victivallis vadensis
TACCGGAGAAGGGATAAAAAGGATAAGCGAACCTACTTTCCTTATGGATCCCGAAGATGCAGTCATTCCGGCAAGAAGGGATACCCTGAGAAGAGTCCTTGCTGAATTCAAGAAAAGATGCCGGGACATAAAACCGGCGAAATGAATCGGTGAATAGGAGTGTAAAAGCACATAGGTCGTAGGTCATAGTTCGTAGGTCGCAGGTCGCAGGTCGTAGGTCGTAGGTCGTAGGTCGTAGGTCGTAGGTCGTAGGTCGTAGGTCGTAGGTCGTAGGTCGTAGGTCGTAGGTCGTAGGTCGTAGGTCGCAGGTCAAAGTTCATAGATAGAGTCCGCTCGAAAAGGTAATCTCAAAATGAAATTTGTCTTAAAAAGTAACACAGACATTCTTGTCTGTGGATTCAAATTTCATTCTCCGTCACAGACCAGACTTCGCTGGGAGGCTACGACATGGCACACAGGAATGTCTGTGCTACCCCCTTTTCGAGCAACTTTTAGCTATCAGCAAACGTCTATGACCTGTCAGCTAAAAACTAGCGACTGACGACCGACGACTGACGACTGACGACTGACGACTGACGACTGACGTTGCGGCTCTTGGCCGGTTAATTAAAATCTTTGGAATAAAAGAGGAATAGGCAATTGTTCAAGAATCAAAACTGCACTGTAATATATTGGGACAAGGACAAGGATGTCTTTGGTGTCGGAATTTCAGCCGCCGAAGGCGGGCGGATGAAAATTATGCAGACCGTCTTTTCGGATCCGCTCATCCCTGAATTTTCGGTCAGGCTTCTCGACGTATGCAACAGGCTCAACCCTGGGGAGAGCCACAGGATAATACTCGCTTCAAGGTTTGAGGGTGCGATATGTGTCGAGCTGAACCTTCCGAAGCTCCCACAGGCTGAAATGCAGAAGGCGCTGGGTTTTGAACTGCCAAGACATATTCCGGTTCCGCTTGAGGAGATTGCGTGGACTTATAGGGTTATAGGGGAAATGCCCGGTGAAACAAAACTCTCGACCCTGTCGAAAGTGAGGATCCTCGCAGTGAGCCGCAAGTCGTGGGATTCCACAGTGGCGGAAATAACAAGATCCGAGATAAAGGCGGATGCAGCCACGCACCCGCTGATGGTTTTCAACTCCCTGCCGGACAATCCGGAATTCATGCTTGACGACTCTGACGAGCTCCTGAAGCTTTTCCAGGGAGGGATTGATCCGGTAAAAGTGGGGGACGGTGTTTTGAGTGCGAAGTTCGCAGGACTTGAAGGGTTTGGGGATTTTTCAGTGAAACAGAAGGCTGGAATCCTGGTATGTCTTCTCATCGGCGAATTCATTCTGCGTGGAACTGCGTCGCCTGAAAGTCTCAACATCGCCACGTTGCCGGATACAGTGCGCCCGCAGAGGTTCAGGGCGGTCAGATATTCCGCAGCCGCCCTGCTTGTCCTCGTTCTTTTTCTCGGTTCGGTTCTGATTGTGAGGAGCTGGTGGGACGCCCGTGCCAGATACGGCAGGATAATTGTTGAAAAACAGAGGATCACCTCCAAGATCAATGAGTTCAAGCAGGAAAGGTTCAAAAACAAGAAGATTGACGAGCTCATAAGGAAGATTGACGAAACTGATCCCGGCAACGCCGAGATCATTCAATGCCTGCATACACTTTCACAGAAACTCCCGTCCAGCATGTGGATATCGATGTTCAGCACTAAGGACGGGGACATAGACCTGACGATATGCACTACCAAGGATCAGTCTGCGCAGGCCGATTTGGCAAAACTCAATGACATTCCTATTTTTTCAAGTTTCAGTATCCGCAGTACAAGAAGGGACAGCGACGGAACTTTGACAATATTCGTCCATATCGTATATCAGAGCAAGTTCAAGAGGCAGAAGGTAAATGGGTAAGCTGAAGACATTCATCAGTTCAAACAGGAAGGCGGCATTGGGGATTATCCCGGTGGTGGTGCTTTCGGTAATCGTAATGATTCTTTATGTGAAGGAGATTGCCGCACTCTGGCCAAGCGGTGACAGGATCCAGGAAGAGATTGTCGAGCTTGGAAATATGCACAAGGAGCTCGAAAAAGAGATCGGAGAAGTCCGGACCATAAGGCAGATAAGGGAGAATTTCATAAGACAGGGAAAGGATTTCTGGATTCCTAAAAGGGACGGGGACATAGAGAGCAGCATCATCAAGAAGATAGAGGATATTGCAAAAACATCCGGGCTCAAGCTCCAGAACATAGGAAATGCGAGACTCTCGAAAGTAAACGAGGAAATATCCTTCATGGAAGTCAATATTGAAGCGAAATCGTCAATGGAGGAGATATCAAGGTTCATCTCGGATCTTTACAAGGCGAATCCCTGTTTCTACTGGAGGAAATGCGTGTTGAGGCCGTTCAATCCGCGTGATGCGAAGGACATAGTGCTCAGCGGGACAATCAATGTTGTATCCCTTACTGGGGACGGTGTGGCAAAGGTTCTCATGGAGGATGAGAAATGAAGTCGTTCTACATATTCCTCAATGTGTTCCTGTTTATTCTGGCAGTGCTCCTGTTTGCGTTGAATGTTTCGTTCAAGCAGTATCCTCCGGACAAGATTCTTTCGATGGCGCCGGTTTTGAATGGAAATGCGCAATCCGCCCAAAAAATAAAGGGCGGAAGGGAGGAGATTCCGGACATCGCATCGCTATGGGATAATAATCTTTTCAGTCCGTATAGGTCGGGGGAGGGCGGTCCGCTTCTGGGAGCGGCGAAGCCTACTGGCATGGAGCTTTTGGGAGTATGCGTCTTCGGTGAAGTTTCAGGAGCCATAGTTCTTGACAAGCAGGCTGCTGCGGCAGTTTCTTTGCAGCCCAGCCGTCTGCGTAACAGGGGGATTCCGTCCCCTGGTGGCGCATCGGCGAACGCGCCCCGTTTCTATAAACTTGGGGAACAGCTTGAAAACGGTTTCACATTGAGCGAGATTAACCCTGATTCGATTGTCCTTTCACGAGGGAGGGAGCAGATCGTACTGAAGCTGGAATTTGAAGACGAAGGATCGTCTTCGAGGATTACGGCGGCGTCTGAGGCGGCTGTGATGGCGAATGTCGCCGCCAAAATTGAACCGGAACCGCAGCAGAATGTTCAACCGGAAAATCCGGAAGCTCTTCCTCCCCTTCTTCCCGGTGCGCCCGGTGCTAGAGCAGCTTCTGGAGCTCCGGCTGTTCCGGGGACTATTGTAACTCCTGGGGCTGAGGCTATTGTAGCTCCGGGGACAAGGCCTCGTGTTCAAGCGCCCCTGTCCCGCAGGCAGCGTACGCCTTCGGCCCCTGCTAATCCGGAATCAGGAAATTAGGAAGTTCGGGAGTTCTAAAGTGCGAGAGTTCGAAAGTAGAATTTAGAAAGTATAAAGTAAGGGAAAAAGGTAACCGTTAAGCTGGGTAAAATGAGACTTATTGCCCATTGAAGTATGTCGGGTTTTAACCCGACGCTTTGTTGGCGGTTTACCCCAGTCATTCGACGGGGCAGAGAAAACCGCCTTACTTATGAGGTTAAACACCCAGCTTAACGCTTACAGTTTTAATGTTTGTAATTAATGCCGTAAGGCATGTTCTTATATGGAGTGCTGAAGCGGGTAGCTTCAGCTTTTCTCAGGCGAAATTCATTTCGCCGTTCTACCAAGACCGGCAAGCTGTGCGTGCCGGAAGAAAAGCGGTAGCTTCGCGACCGCACTCCAAAAAAGTTGCGCCTCTTGGTCGCCTAATTTCACAGGCAGGATGCCTGTGTTACATTTATATCAAAATTGCTCGGGCTGGAAAGCCCGAGTTACTTAAAAAGGTGTTTTATGAAAAAAATTCTCAGTTCAACAGCGATTCTGCTGTTTGCTTTGCTGTTCCTGTTTTCATGTTCGATGTTCAAGGATGATAAGCCGCAGAGCCCGTCGACCGGTGAAGATTCGAAGCTCAACAGGAAAACTGAGCTTGTGAAAGACGAGAAGAGGGAGACAATCAAGGATGAAGTTGTTGAAACTCTTCCTTCGCCGAAGACTGATGACAAGATAAAGGACATCATCAAACTGGCAGAAAGGAAACATATTGGAGAACTCGAAAAGCAGGAGCCCTTCTATGTCAGGCTTCTTGCAGGCGAGGGCAAGGAGGAGATGCCCATCACTCTTAATCTCGATGCCGCCCCCATAGCGAACGTAGTGCGTGCATTTTCAAATTTCCTGAAATTCGACTTCCTCATAGATCCGCAGGTTACAGGAAGCGTCTCCATTTCAGTCAACAATTCCAAGATGAGCAAGTTGGAGGTATGGGAAATGTTTGAGCAGATCCTCTGGCTCTCAGGATCATACTGTTCGCCTGACGGGGATATACTTCACATTCTTCCGTTCGCAAAAATGCCCCAGGAAAGAAAGATTCTCGCCGACCATGCCCCCCGGGCAAACGTCGAAGCCGTCCTCATTTCAATACGCAATGCGGCGTCCAAGGACATTCTTGAGAAAATCAAGCCCTTCATCACTCCGGGGGCCACCATGATGGACATCACCCACCAGAACTCCATCCTTCTTATCGAATCTCCTGCGAATGTCGCAAAAATCCGGTCGCTGGTGAAACTGCTCGACCAGAAAAACAAGAACAACTGGCCTCAGGCCGTCATACAGTGTCTCAATGTTTCCGCAACCAGAATCAAAAATGAACTTGCCTCGACATTGCCGATACTCGGCTTTCCGGTTTCAACTGAAAACATCCAGGCCGAGCCCGGTTCGATAAATCTTGTAAGCCTTGACAGGCTTCAGGTAATCGTGGCCACCGCCGCAAACCAGGAGGCTCTTGATGAGCTCAAGAAGTGGGTCGCCATACTGGACCGGACGGACGTGGGCGAACAGGAACAGGTTTTCATATATAAGATAGTGAATTCCAGGGCGGATGAGCTCCTCAGCGCGATTTCAATCATCTTCCCGACAGAAAGCACGACTCTCGCCGCAGGCGAGAGCGGGGGAAACACGTCATCGTCGTCATCATCAGGGACAGGAGCCGGCTCGTCAAGATCCGCAGGGAGCAGTTCACCGTCCGGTGGGAATTCTGCAATTTCATCCGCAACGCCTGCTGCCAGAAGTAAACCCGCCACCGCCACTTCAAGCTCCAGCAGTAGCGCCAAAGGACAGGATGATAAAGGTCCGGGGAGCGTATTTGATGTTCCTGTCAAAGTATTTGCGGATGGTGTCCACAACAGATTGGTGATAAGGACCACTCCGAGGACTTACGCCATGTTGAGGGCCGTACTTGAAAGGCTTGATACGGTTGCGGCGCAGGTGCTCCTGCAAGTGCTGGTGTCGGAGGTGACTCTCACGGATGACACGGCGTACGGCCTGGAATTCTCTGATAAACGGGGATCCGGCAATAACCCTGGTGTACAGAGCCTTTTTGGGACAAACTGGGAATCCCTTGGCAAGGGGGCGACTACGGGGCCGACGGCGAATGGATTCAAGTATCTGCTTACAAACAAGAACAATCCCGAAGAAAAATTCGCATACATTAAAGCCATTGCAGGGAAAGGAAAAGTGAAAGTGCTTTCAAGTCCGCAGATTCTGGTGGCGAGCCATTCGCAGGCGAAGATATCAGTGGGGGACCGGGTTCCGATTTTGGTCAATACGATCACCGATACGGCTTCAATAACTCCAACCAGTACGGCGGTCAATAGCACAGTCGAATATGTTGATACCGGGATAATCCTCATCATCACTCCGCATGTCACCGAAGGCGGCCTTATCACAATGGAACTTGACCAGACGGTCTCAGATGCGATTAAAACAACATCCTCGACGATTGATTCACCCACCATTTCGGAGAGGGTACTGCAAACAGTCCTTTCAATCCGTGACGGTGGAACGGTGATAGTCGGGGGAATCATCAAGGAGAAATCAGAGACGAACACCCAGTCGTATCCGTTTGTCGCCGAAATAAACATGTTGAGCAAGCTTTTCGGAAATACCATTAGCAAGACTGTCAGGACGGAGATGGTTGTGCTCATAACAGGCAGAATCGTTGACGAGCACAGCAATCTCGATGAAATCACTGCGAGATATAAGCAGGCATTGAAGGCGATAACCGACATGGACAAACAGAATATCCAGGAAGACAATGCAAAATGAAGGGCAAAGCCGGTTTGATGTGATTTTCGGGGAGCTTTCGTCCCTGTATTCCGACTATCCTGAAAAAGCGAAAAAGAATCCCGAACTCCGGAAGCTTGACTGGGAACTCTGCAACCAGGGGGCTATTTCCGAAATAGACCTAATTGCAATATATTCGAAAGCGACTGGACTGGAAATCAGGGATGAAGAGGAAATCAGGGACAGGGAAGTTCTTCCTTTTCCCGGCATTTCAACCGATTATCTGTTGAACTGGGCGTGTCTGCCCGTATCATGGACTGACGATGAAATGGAAATGCTCGTCAGTGAACCGTACAGCATCGGGAAAATGTCCTATTTCATCAAAAGCCTCTATGGCAGGAAGGTGAAGTTCTCCCTTGTGAGACGAAGCCTGCTTGAACGTAAAATAAATTCCGTCTATGAAAAATCCCAGACCGAACAGGAAAACAGTTCAAGCCAGTTCCTGCAGGCGGGGGACAGCGAGGAGACGTTGAGGAGCCTTGCAAGCGAGGCGGCGATTGTAAGGCTCGTGAATGAGACATTTACACGGGCCATTGAATCGGATACCAGCGATATCCACATTGAACCGGAGGAGACGAGACTCGTGATTCGTTTCAGGATTGACGGCATGCTCCATCTGATAATGACTACTCCCCTCTCCCAGTATCCCGCAATAGTGTCCAGGATAAAACTCATCGGTGGGCTCAACATCGCGGAACGCCGTCTCCCGCAGGACGGAAGGACAAATCTGAAACTTGGCAGATACGATGTCGATGTCCGCATAAGCACAATCCCGACTATGAACGGCGAAAGCGTCGTGCTCCGTCTCCTGAGAAAAGATGCGATGACTTACGATCTGAAAAACATCGGGATGAATGAGGCGATGCGCCTGGAATTCGAAAGGATCGCATCTCTTCCGTACGGGATAATCCTTGTCGTGGGTCCAACCGGAAGCGGCAAGACAACCACCCTTTACAGCGCCATGACGATATTGAACACTACGGAACGGAAAATCATCACAATCGAGGATCCTGTCGAATACAGGGTCACCGGTCTCTCCCAGATGCAGGTCAATTCAAAAATAGGCCTTGATTTCGCGAACGGGCTCAGGCACATTGTCCGTCAGGATCCGGATGTCATCCTCGTAGGTGAAATACGGGACAAGGAAACTGCGGAAATCGCAATTCACGCATCGCTGACCGGACATCTTGTACTGAGCACCCTCCACACAAATGATGCCGCAGGCGCAATCAGCAGACTCCTTGACATCGGGGTCGAGGGTTTCCTGATCTCGTCATCATTGAAGGCGGTTCTTTCACAGAGGCTGATAAGAAAAACCTGCGTTAAATGCCATGGAAAGGGAAGTGATCATGAAACGGGAAAATGCAAGGTGTGTTCCGGAACCGGGTTCAGAGGGAGAACCGGTATTTACGAACTCCTTGTAATAAACGAGGAAATAGCTTCCGCCATCTCCAAAAACAGTGACAGCAGCACAATCATGAATCTCGCAATAAAGAACGGAATGAAGACAATAATGGAGGATGGAGCTGCGAAAGTCGCGGCCGGTATCACCACCGCCTCTGAAATCGCGAGAGTGACGATTAATGTGTGATATATTTTTTTCATTTAAAATGAAAAAAATAAAAATAAATCGGAAATGAATTCATGCCCTTATTCAAATACAAAGCGGCCGGTTCGGACGGCAGGATTACTGAAGTCCTGATAGAGGGGGATTCGGAGACGGATTCGCTTGGCAGGCTCAGGCAGAGGGGGTTTACCCCCTTGGAATCTTTCGGTCAGGTTGAGACTTTCGCCAAGGAGAAGAGCCTGCGTTTCTGGAGGGGGCAGGGGTTTGACGCCTGCGATTTCACAAACAGGCTTGCGCCCCTTCTGAAGTCGCATATCCCTCTTGAAAGGTCTCTCGGGATAATTGCGCAGGGTGCCGACAATGAGAGTTATTCCAGGGTGGTGAACGACATCAGGAAAGGGCTTCATGAAGGAAAGAAACTGTCCGCACTGATACGCGACCACGGAAACAGGTTTCCGAAAATATACGCAAATCTCATCGAGGCCGGCGAGGAAACGGGTTCTCTCACTGAAATAGTCGTCGAAATCCAGCGGTTCCTGAACGAAAAAAAGGAATTGAGGAACTTCCTTGTGACAAGTTCCATATATCCGGCATTTGTGGTTTCAGTGACATCTGTGGTGATACTTCTCCTGTTCACGGTGTTCATACCCAGATTTTCAAAGATATTCCTCGAAATGGGGAAAACGCTTCCCCTCGCTACAAGGGTGATGGTCGGAATCAGCGACTTGATGACGGGCCTGTGGTGGTTGTGGCTCATTCTGATCGCAGTCATCGCCTTCCTTATTTCACGGATAAGGAAAGGCGGGAAAATCGCCGACTGGTGGAACGAAAAACTGCTCAAGATACCGGTTCTGGGGGAACTCCTGATATTGACTGAGATAAGCAGATTCCTGAGAACCATGGCGGTGCTGATCCAGAACCATGTGCATCTGCTCAGCACAATGCAGATCGCCATAAACGTCATATTGAACCCGGAGATATCAAAAACTTTTTCAGGTGTTGCGCTCGAACTCAAAGGCGGCGCGAAACTTTCCATGGCTCTTGCCAAAAGCGGTTTTGTCCCTAAACATGCCCTGCAGATGCTTTCGATAGGGGAGGAATCGGGTAATATGGGAGGGATGCTGAACCAGGTAGCCGAACATTACGAGGAGCTTCTCAGGACTAAGATAAAAAGACTGCTGGCCCTCTTTGAGCCTGTGGTGATCCTGTTTCTGGCCGGAGTGATAATGTCGGTTGTACTTTCAATATTCCTCGCAATACTTGAAATGCAGAACATGTGATAAAAATTCAGGGGCTGAATTTTTTATAAAATAAAAAAACAGGAGAATAAGATGAAAATTAAAAGCAGGAACAGAAGAACAATAACTTGTTTCACTCTTATGGAAATGGCGGTTGTTGTCGCAATAATAGCGCTGACCGCAACCATTGTGACACCTGTCTATTTCAATCACGTCAAAAAAGCCAGAGTGAGCACTGCCAAGGCGCAGATAGCCCTCCTCGAACAGGCGATAATGGATTTCCGCCTCGATGTCGGCAGGCTTCCGAACTCGCTTGATGAACTGGTGAAAAAAACAGGCGATGACAAGTGGAACGGACCATATCTGAAGAGGTCGGTTCCCAAGGATCCATGGGGTGGAACATACATCTACACCGTTCCCGGAACCCATGGGGAATTTGACTTGATCAGCTACGGCAGCGACAGGCAGACCGGGGGAACCGGGGAAGCCGTTGACCTATCCAACTGGGAGGATGAGGGGCAGTAGGGGGGGGGAAGTTCTAAAGTTCTGAAGTTCTGAAGTTCTGAAGTTCTGAAGTTCTGAAGTTCTGAAGTTCTGAAGTTCTGAAGTTGGTGTGTGTGGGAGTTGGAAAGTAAAATTTAGAAGGTAGAATTTAGAAAGCGGAAAACAGGGAAAAAAGAAGTTCCGCACAGGAAATACGTGGAGCCGACCAGACGGTCAGCGCACCCGGGAACGCCAAGCGCCTGCCCCGAGCTTATGATGTGACCCGGGATCTGGACGACTTGGCTTAAAAAATGCTCGGAAAGCCTTCAGCCAAGCAAATCTAGGGATGTTAAATTGAAAATCAAAATTCGTCATTCGTCATTCAGAAATGCTTTCACACTCATCGAACTTGTCGCACTTCTTGCGATTATGCTTCTGGTGACAGGGGTGGTGGTCGGCAATGTGGGAAGGATTCCCGCATTCCTCTCGCTTGAAAATACGGTGCAGAAAATACAGTATCTGTTTTCAAAGGCATCGATGATGGCGATGGCACAGGGCAAAACCGTCACGGTGTCGTATGAACCCGGAGGGAAAGTGTTTTCAATAAGCTCCGCAGGTTCACAGGATAGCGGGGAGTTCAGCGGGAAATTCCTTTCCGAGAAAATTCCGGAATCCGTAAGCGTAAAGTTTGATTCTGAAGAACCCTCTTATGTTTTTTTTCCTGACGGTTCGGGTTCCGGAACTTCTTTCAACTTGACCTTGAAAGGTCATTCCTTCCGTGTAAGGATATCCGGTCTCACTGGTGTGACCATAGTTGAAAAGGTGGATTAGGGAAGAAAAATTTTCCGTCACGGAAAATTTAACTGGACAATTGATGATTGGGAATGAAAACAGTATGAAATCTTTAAAAATGAAATTCACTCTTGTGGAGGTGGTTGTCGCCCTCACTGTCTTGGGCTTTGCAATCATCTCGGCTTCGGTAATGTGCTCCCAGTCGATAAACAGGATTACAAAAGCGAAGGCGAGATGGGCAAACCAGCATATGCTTTCACAGGCTGCGGAATATTTTCTGATGGCTGGGCCGAAATCCCAACCGCCAGCCGAAATATTCCCGTATAGGAATGTGAGGGTCAGTTGCACTGTCGCCGATGTAGTAGATCTGCCCGACGGAGTTGATGCCGTTTCCGGACAATGGCGTCTTGCAACATATGAGATTCAGCTTACAGGAGGTTCCGGCGAGAAGCTTCAGTCCCTTAAAATAGATAAGATAATACAGGCGTCCGACCAGTGAAAAACAACGGCGGATACACTCTTCTTGAAATGGTCATCGCGGTGGGGATTTTCACCATGGTGATGCTCACCGCGTCCATGGGTATGGTCACGATCCAGAAAACATGGAATTCCATAACCCTGCAGAACCAGGGCATGCGGAGCCTGCAGGTCATAGATTCCGTCATTGATTCAGCGTTCAGGAATGCCGTCCCCTTTGCCTGGACCGACGAAAACAATAAAAGCAGGATTGTGTTTTCCGGGAATGCCGACAGGGTGGTTCTCGCCTATCAGCACAGGATAAACAATGTCGACGACGGCGGCATCAGGTTTATTTCGCTGTTTCTTGACAAGGGGTGTCTTGTGGCGACCTACAGGAAAACGCCCATGCTTCCATGGGACGGCAAGACAAATTCCGCACAGACGGACAGGGAAATCCTTGCGGAGAAGATCAAATCAATATCATTCCTTTATGCGGACAGGAAAAAGGATGATATCTCATGGGTTTCGCAATGGGATGAGAACAGAGCCAATATTCCTCTGGCAATACAGATTAAAGTTGAGTGGCTGAACGGTGAGAGTGAAATATGGATGAGACGCACCGCCGGTGCCGGTCTGAGGGAAACTTACGGCGTGAGGGTGGAAACGGTTAATTAGGTGACCGGAATATCCAGCCGATGAAGGGAAGGCGAGGGGAAGTTCTAAAGTTCTAAAGTGCTAAAGTTCTAAAGTTCTAAAGTTCTAAAGTTCTAAAGTGCGGAAATTAGAATGTGGAATTTAGAAAGTAGGAAACGAATTTTAGAGTGAAGACGTGAGAAGGAGATCTGGAGTTTGTTCTTTGTTTATAGGCTTGTTACGAATGCGGAAGCATTCCCCGGAGTGAGGTGACCCGTCGTCGCCAAGGCTATGCCGGACACGCAGAGTCACCGCTAGAGCGCAGACTTCGTCTGCGCACTCCCTGGACGGCTTTCGCCGTCGTAATTGAATTCCAGAAAATGGATATTGGATATTTCCGCCGTGGCGGATTGGATATTGGATATTCAAAACTTAAAGAAAGGTGCTACTGACATGAAAGACTGCAATATCCCGTCCGCATTGAAGGATGAAAAGGGGGCCGCTCTTATAACGGTTCTCTGCTTTGTCGTTCTTGTGGCCATGGTGACAGCATCAGCCGTCACTGTTTCACAGATCAGCAACTATACGTCAAGAACCTCTACCGACCGCTCTGTTTCGGCTTATCTTGCGGAGGGGGCGGCTGCACGTGTCCAATGGCTCATAATGGCAGATAAGAGGAAATTCACCAGCAGGGCTTTGGGCGAGACGGAATATGACCAGGAGGAACAGGAGCGTTTTCTGGCGGACGGGACCTTTCACAAGATGGATTATTACGGGACCGAGGTAAAAGTCACAATTTATGACATGTCCTCAGGATACGATATTTCCGACGACAATCCGGCAAGACATCTGGAGACTCAAAAATTGGCATTTTCCGACAATGCGGAGCTCCAGGAAGCTTTCAGCGCATTCACGGACTGTGTCAAAGACTATGTGGACAAGGATGAATTCCTTCAGCTTAAAGGAATGGAGAAATCGGCATATGCGGCAAAGGGGCTTTATCCCCTGCCCAGGAACGGCAGGTTTCAGTTCAGGGAGGAAATCATGCTTATTCCCGGATTTGGGAAGTTCTACCAGCCTGACAGTTATGGGAGGATCTCGTCTTTCAGGCTGATACCGCCGTTGAATATGCAGAGGATCGGGCAGGGCAACGATTTTTTCTCCGCATCCAGGGAGCAGATCATGTCCAGATGTTCATTTTCAACCGAGCAGGGTGACAAAGTCATTGAAGCCAGGGACAAATGGAAAAACGAGAGGATACCCCTTAACCAGAGCCTGGATCCCGCACTCATGACAACGTTGAAAGGCAGGTTTTCATTCAGGGAATCCGGTTTCTTCACAATCCTTGTTGAAGCTTCTCCCGGACAGAACCGCGCAAAGCGGATATTGGCCGCATCAATGCAGATTGGCACTCAGGTGATTTCTCGGGGAACGCGTTATTACGAATGGGTTTCATATTGAATAAAAGGGCATTATTTTCACTGGTAAAATTGAAAAGTGGGAATCGATGCATATTATACTGTTTCTTTTTCCGACACAATCGACATTAACGGAGCATTATCTTGGAATTAAGTGTGCAATGGTTCATTGCCGCCGTAATTGAGAATCACATTCTGCCTGTCGACATCTGCAAGAAGCTGATTGATGCATGCGGGGACAATGTGGATCTGGTTACGCTGGCGCAGAAAATCATCGATGACGGTTTGTGTCCCGACGTCGACAAGATTCAGACAGTCGCGGAATACGCATATAATCAGGCGGGCGGCGGGCAGGCTCCGCCTATGGTTTTTTCAATTGACAACCAGATGCCCCCCCTTGAAAATATTTCCGGTTTATCCGATCAGGATTTGGGAAAATTAATGCTCCAGATGCTTAATGCTGTCTGCAGTATTTCGGCGAGCGACCTGCACCTTTCTGCGAATTCAGTCCCTTTCCTAAGGCTTAACCTCAAAGTGGAGAAATTCGGCACTCATGTTTTGAGCGCCGAAGACGCATACCGACTGAACACCATTCTGCTTTCGCCGGAAAGCAAAGCATGTTTTGATCAGGTGAAGGATCTTGATTTCGCCATGTCCGTGGGAAGCGGCAACCGTGTGCGCTGTAACCTGATGGAGCACAAGGATGGTGTCGCGGGAACATACCGTATGATTCCAGAGGAGATCCGCGAACTCCATTCGCTTGGATTCCCTAAGAACATCTGCGACAGCATTACGAAAATGCTGGATCACAACAATGGGCTGATTCTTGTCACGGGACCGGTGAACAGCGGCAAGACGACAACCCTCGCCGCACTGGTGGATATCATGAACAAGAAGCGGAAAGATCATGTGGTCATGGTCGAGGATCCCCTGGAGATCATACAGCCTTCTTTGAAATGCAATGTGACTCAGCGCGAAGTGGGCAGCCATACAAAATCTTTTGCGACCGCGCTGAAGGGCGCACTCCGCGAGGATCCCGACATCATTGTGATCGGCGAACTCCGCGATCTGGAGACGATAGAAATGGCGATTACGGCATCCGAAACCGGCCATCTGGTGATTGGCACGCTCCATACAAACGATGCGGCAAGCACGCTGGATCGCGTTTTAGACGTGTTCCCCCCTTCCCAGCAGCAGCAGATCCGGACGATGACCGCCGGCAGTCTGCGCGGGATTATCTGCCAGCGTCTCCTGCCCCGCAAAGACGGCGGGCTCGTTGCCGCATGTGAACTGGTGATAGCCAACATAGCCGTCAGCAATCTGATTTCGGAGGGGAAGACCCATCAGCTTAAGGCGGTAATGCAGACGGGAATGCGCCAGGGCATGTGCCCTATGGATCAGTCTGTTTTCGATTTGTTTGACCAGGGGATTATTTCCTATGAGACTACGGTCGCCAATATTACCAACGGCGAATATTTGAACAAAGTCCAGCTGAAGCTGGCGACTGATGCTGCCGCGGTAGGGGCGGGTGCGATTGACAGGAACAAGAAAAAAGGATGGTTTTGACAATGGCGAAATTAGACCAGCTCCTAGGATTCATGCTTGAGAACAGCGGTTCTGACCTCCATATAAGTGTCAACCGCATTCCGAAAATCAGGATACACGGGAATCTTGAGGCGATTGAATCCCCTCCCATGACTGGCGAGCAGGTTGACAGTATCCTTGAGGAGATTTGTCCGCCGGTACGCTGGCAGCAGTTCCTCAAAAACAAGGATCTTGATTTCGCCTATGAAATACCGGGACTCGCCCGTTTCCGCGCAAATTACCTCAACAATTACCACGGCAAAGCTGCAGTTTTCCGGCAGATCCCCACGAAGATACAGACGATGACCGACCTCAATCTTCCGCCGGTGCTGAAGAAAGTGTGCGAACTGAAAAACGGTCTGGTCTGTGTAACAGGACCAACCGGGAGCGGCAAGTCCACCACCATGGCGGCGATGATTGACTACATCAACGAGTATCACAGCAAGCATATTATCACGATCGAGGATCCGATCGAGTTCGTGCACCATAACAAGAAATCGATCATTGTCCATCGCGAGGTCGGCATCCACAGCTCATCGTTCGCCTCGGCGCTGAAGAGTGCGATGCACGCGGATCCGGACATCATCCTGCTGGGCGAGATGCGCGATGCCGAGACGATCCGGCTGGCGCTCACCTGCGCTTCGATGGGGATTCTGGTGTTCGGCACCCTTCACACCAATAACGCGCCCAAGACAATCGACCGGATAATCGACGCTTTCCCGGCCGACGAACAGCCGCAGATCCGGACCATGCTGTCACAGTGCCTCAGAGATGTGGTCTCACAGTTGCTTTGCCGTACCGCTGACGGAAACGGCCGTGTAGCAGTCCACGAAATCCTCATGTGGACTGACGCCCTGCCAAATACAATCCGGGAAGGTCAGATCAACAATATACGGAATATCATCGAGAGCAATGGCGCCATGGGGATGTGCACCATGGATTCCATCCTGAAGAAACTTTTAAGGGATGAAATAATCACCCCTATGGAAGCTTATATGAAGGCCAGTGAAAAAAGGGAATTTCTGGGATTCCTCAATAACAGTTCGGCATCCGGGAACTGACAAAAGTACAAAGAGTTTTCCTGCATATCGTAAAACCTGATTTTTCAATAGGGGTGCGTTAAATGTTAAAAAGAGAGTATGAATTTTCAAAAATAGAGCCCAAGTGGCAGCAGTACTGGGAGTCCAACAAGACTTTCAAGGCTGTTGAAGATATTTCCAAAAAGAAATTATATGTTCTGGACATGTTTCCATATCCGAGCGGATCCGGGCTCCATGTCGGCCATCCGGAAGGCTATACCGCCACGGACATATTCTGCAGATATAAGAGGATGAGGGGGTTCAATGTCCTTCATCCGATGGGCTGGGATGCTTTCGGCCTTCCCGCCGAACAATATGCGGTGGAAACCGGGACGCATCCTAAAATCACCACCAGGAACAATATTGACACATTCAGGAGACAGATTAAATCCCTCGGTTTCAGTTATGACTGGGACAGGGAGGTTAATACGACCGATCCGGGATATTACAGGTGGACCCAGTGGATTTTCATACAGCTCCATAAGAAAGGGTTGGCGTATATCGATGAAATTCCGGTGAACTGGTGTCCGGCGCTGGGAACTGTTCTCGCGAATGAGGAAGTCATAGACGGGAAAAGCGAGCGCGGAGGCCATCCGGTGGTGCGCCGCCCGATGAAACAGTGGATGCTCAGGATAACCGAGTATGCGGAACGCCTGCTGGATGACCTCGAAGACCTCGACTGGTCGGACGGCATAAAGGAGATGCAGAGGAATTGGATCGGTAAATCAACCGGTGCGGATGTTGATTTTAAGATAAGCGGATCTGATGAAAAAATAACTGTCTATACGACAAGGCCGGACACTCTTTTCGGAGCCACCTACATGGTTCTGGCTCCGGAACATCCCGCCGTAGCCAAGATTTCCTCGGCCGACCGGAAAAAGGCTGTCGAAGAATATTGCGGGAAAGCATCTGTCATGAGCGACCTCGAAAGAACCGGGCTGAACATCGGGAAGACGGGGGTTTTTACCGGCGCTTATGCCGTTAATCCGGTGAACGGCGGAAAAATTCCGGTATGGATTGCCGATTACGTGTTAATAAGCTATGGGACCGGGGCAATCATGGCCGTACCTTCACACGATGTCAGGGATTTCGAATTCGCAATTAAATTCAACATTCCAGTCAGATGCATTATCTCCCCGGATAAAAAGGAGGCCGCCTCCGCCGGTGTCGGTATTGATGATGTTCTGGCCGGAAAAGCCTGCTGGCCCGGCGACGGTTCAATGATCAATTCTGCCAACAGTGACGGACTGGACATAAACGGGCTCGAAGTGGCGGACTCCAAACGCAAAACCATTGAATGGCTCCAGAAAAAGGGGATAGGCAGGGCCATGGTGAACTACAAGCTCCGCGATTGGCTTTTCAGCAGGCAGCGCTACTGGGGAGAGCCTTTCCCGGTCATTCATATGGACGACGGCTCAATCAGGCTTGTGGATGACAAGGAGCTTCCGTTGCTGCTTCCCGAAGTCGAAGATTTCAGGCCTGCCGGCACCGGCGAGTCACCTCTGGCGAAAGCAGGAAACTGGCTGGAGTATACGGATCCGAAAACTGGACAGAAAGGGCGTCGTGAAACCAATACCATGCCGCAGTGGGCCGGTTCCTGCTGGTATTATTTGAGGTATATGGATCCGCATAATGAAAATGCGCCGTGGAATCTCGACATTGAAAAATATTGGATGCCGGTTGACCTCTACGTCGGCGGTGCCGAACATGCCGTGCTTCATCTTCTTTATGCAAGATTCTGGCACAAGGTGTTGTATGACCTCGGCTATGTTTCCACGAAGGAGCCGTTCAAGAAACTTGTCAATCAGGGAATGATCCTCGGGCTTTCCTACAAGGATTCAAGGGGAGGGCTGGTTCCGCAGGACAAAGTTGAATTTGGCGATGTCGGTCCGGTGCACTGTGAAACAAAGGAGCCCCTCGTGGAGTTCCCGGCAAAAATGTCCAAGTCCCTTAAAAACGTGGTGAACCCCGATGACATCATAGTGAAATATGGTGCCGACAGCATGAGGCTTTATGAGATGTTCATGGGGCCTCTTGACGCTGTGAAACCCTGGAATACAAACGGGGTTGAAGGGGTTTTCCGTTTTCTCAAAAAGGCATGGAGGATGATTGCGGAAACTGAAATTTCCGATATTCCCCTTTCCGGCGGACAAAAAAGAATTCTTCATCAGACGATAAGGAAAGTCACTCTTGACCTTGAGTCCATGGATTTCAACACGGCGATCAGTCAGATGATGATATTTACAAACGAGTTTTTAAAACTCGAAAAGATGCCAAGGGAGGCGGCAGAGGATTTTGTCAAGGTGCTTTCACCGTTCGCCCCCCACATTGCAGAGGAGCTATGGGAAATTCTCGGACACTCCGGGACTCTCGCCTATGAGGAATGGCCGGCATACAATGAGGAATTTATAAGGGTTGACGAAATTGAGATACTGGTGCAGATTAAGGGGAGGCCAAAAGTCAGGATGATGATGCCGTCCGGCATATCGCAGGACGACATGCAGAATCTGGCGCTTTCAAATCCGGACGTGCGCAAGGAGATTGAAGGTGAGAAAATCCTTAAAATCATTTCCGTGCCGGGCCGTTTGGTTAACATTGTCACAAGTTCATGATATATTGATGCGAAACATTTAAATAATAAAAGAGGTGAAGAAAATGGGACAGCAGTTCAACAAGGTGGAAAAACGCAAACGTAACAAGGCTTATCTTCTCAGGAAGAAAGCGAAGATAAAGGCGACGATCAAGAACAAGAAGAAATAGGAACCTGCGAGGGGTTTTGCGATCGTCTTCAGGAGGGGCTGCGGAACGGGTTTTCCGGATCGCGGCCCCTTCCGTGTCCGCCGCGGCGGATGAGTTTTGCAATTACCT